>JBHIET010000009.1:0-63798 GCA_046760785.1 Anaerolineae bacterium
GAGCACCTTCGAGACTTCCGCAGTCTGGCAGTTTGAATTGCGAAAGGCTCTCTTAGAAGTGATAGGGCGATTGTAGGCGCGATCAGACATCCAGACCTTCAGCGCTGGGACAGTGGACATCACCGAGTGCGGGCGCACGGACCCACATCGTGCGCCCGCTTGTCTCTGCATGTTCCGTAGATCACTTTGGGCTGGCGCGTACACATCGCTTGTTCATCTAGTCGCTCGTCAGCGGTCATCACGTCCTCAGTGGTCATTGATTCCTCCGGTTGCTCTACCTGACCAGATGGGATTCCGCAATAAGTCGGGTGGAGCGTCTGACCCTAAGATCGCCTCGGAAAAGCCCAGGTGGGGCAAAGATCGTATTTTCGGCTCCGTTTTTGCGCCTGAGTGGGGCTCAACTCAACTGCACGAATTTAGGAAGGCTCGTTCAACCCAGAGCCAAACAGCGCTTGCCTGTGGTCAACCCCCACATCTGGGGTGAAATGGGACTGCCCAGCCACATCTGGCGCTTCGCACGACTTTGCATAGTTCTGACTTGCTACTGCGGAATCCCGTCACCCGGCAACTTGGCTTTGGGACAATTGCGTGGTATCCTATATACAGAGAGAGAGCAATGCAAGAGATCGCAACCGATCTGACCCGTTGGATCGCCGCTGGCGAGCAGGTCGCGCTGGCGACGGTGGTGTGGGCCGAGGGCTCCTCGCCCCGGCCGCTGGGCTCGCGCATGGCGGTGACCGCATCCGGCCAGATGGTTGGCTCCGTCAGTGGGGGGTGCGTGGAGGGGGCGGTCTTCGAAGAGGCGCGAGAGGTGCTGGCCGGTGGACCGCCGAAGCGGCTTCGATTCAGCGTGACGGACGAGGAGGGCTGGGAGGTGGGGCTGGCCTGCGGAGGCACCATCGAGGTCTACGTCGAGCCGCTGGTGGAGGTTCACCATCGGCTGCTGACGGCGCTGGAGGCGGAGGAGACCGTCGCGCTGGCGACCCATTTGGGCGGCGGCGGTCACCTGCTGGCCTGGGCCGATGGACGTCTAGAGGGCGACGATTCCCTGGCTTCCCTTTTGACTGCGCTGTTTCCCGGCCCGGTTGCTGAGCTACAGGACGACGTTTTCCTTGAGGTTTTCGCCCCGCCGCCGACGCTGGTCATCGTCGGCGCGGTGCACGTGGCGATGGTGTTGGTCGGCCTGGCGCAGACGCTGGGCTTCCGCGTGCGGGTGGTGGATGCGCGGCGGGCCTTCGCCACCCGGGAGCGCTTCCCCACGGCGGACGAACTGAGCGTCGCCTGGCCGCAGGAGGCGCTGAAGGCGGAGGAGCTGGGGTCGCAGCACTACATCGTGATCCTCTCCCACGACCCCAAGTTCGACCTGCCCGCGCTGCGCATCGCACTGCGCAGTCGGGCGGGCTATATTGGGCTCCTCGGCTCGCGTGTCACGCAGGCGAAGCGGCTGGCCGCGCTGCGGGAGGAGGGTGTCGGTCAGGGGGAGCTAAAGCGCATCCATGGCCCGGTGGGGCTTGACCTGGGCGGGCGTGAGCCGGCTGAGATTGCACTGGCGATCTTGGCGGAGATCGTCGCCGTGCGGCACGGCCGGAACGGCGGCTAGTCTCTCGCTCGGCATTGTTGTTCATCTTGACCTGCTTGTGGCGAGCCTGATGCCGATGACCTGGGGAGACGCGCTGGCCGCCGTCGTGGGGCAGCGCATCGGGCGGCGCCGCTACACAGTCTTGGGAAGCACCCGCTCGCTGGAAGGGTCGGCGGTGATGTTCCTCACCGGTTGGGCGGCGACGCTCGTGCCGCTCCTGCTGCTGGCACCGGAACCCTTAAGCCCGGTCGTGGCAGTGGCGACCTCGGCGGTGACGGCGTTGGGCGCGACGGCAGTCGAGGCGGTTTCGCCCTGGGGCGTGGACAACCTGACGGTGCCGGCAGTCTCGGCGCTGATTCTGGTATTGATGTTGCCCTGAATGCAGAGACAGAAAATACGCAGCACGCATCACGTGTCCCGTATTCTGTAAAGAGCAAAGTTACGTCTTACGCGCTATTCTTCCGTGATGACGAATTGGGCAATACCCTGTAGCCGGGTCTCGATGAAGACGTGAATCTCGTAACTGCCTGGTTCCCAGCCCCCCGGCAGCCTGCAGAAGTACGAGGTCCACCCGCTCTCACCCCAATCCCGCCCCTCAACCAACCCCCAAAGCCACGTATCCGAGCAGAAGTCCAGGAACTCTCCGTCCTTATACCAGGCGAAGGTCGTCGCGACGGCGTTCTGCATCCCTTCGTAGGTGAAGAACAGGTACACCCGGTAGTCACCAGGCGGAAACTCATTGCCCGGTTCCAGTGGCTGGCCATTTTCGTCTCTCTCGAGCGCCAGACACTGCAGCACGATGCGCGCATCCTCTCCCGCCGGCACAGCCGGGGGCAGCGGCGTTAGCGCCGCATCGGGCAGGGGCACGGCCAGTGTTGGCGTGGGGATCAGGGGTGGGGTCGCCGTGGGCCGGCGGGTGGGAGTGGCGCTTGCCCTGAGCATAGCCGAAGGGGTCGGTGTGCCGCTGGGCAGTGGGACGTAGGCAGGCGTAGGCGTGCTCGACGGAGTCGCGGTTGGGATAAGAACAGGAGCAGAGACGATGGTCACCAGACGCGGAACCAGGACCAGAATGATAACAGCGACACCCTGCACCACCAGCGCCACCAGCAACCAGCGCGTAGCCCACCTGAGAGCTTTTCGGCGCAGGATGTAGTATGGAGCACGGCGTGCTTTGGCGAATTGAGGAATGGCCAGTCCCGCCAGGAAAGCAGAAGCGATCAACAGTGCATAAGCGACCCAGCGCAATTGATCTAGAGTCAGGGCAGTCAAGCCAATCTCCCCTCCCTAACCTACTAACCAGCCGGTGGAACTATACCACAATATTCCAATCTCGCCCAACTGCGCTTACAGATGCTCCTTAATAGCCAGAGCGACGGCACGGGGGATGCCAGGCACCGCGGCCAGTTGCTCGACGCTGGCCGCGCGGACGGCGTCGAGGGAGCCAAGGGCTTTGAGGAGCGCCTTGCGCCGCGCCGGCCCCACGCCGGGGATGCTATCCAGTTGCGAGGCGACCCCTGCCCGTCGCCGGCGCGCGCGATGATGCATGATGGCGCAGCGATGCGCCTCGTCCCGCACGCGCTGCACGAGGAACAGCCCCTGGGAGCTTCGAGGCAGCAGGACGGGCCTGGTCCGCCCCGGCAGGAAAATCTCCTCGCGTTGCTTGGCCAGCGCCGCCACCGGTACCCTGGCAAGCAGATCGAACTCCTTCAGCACCTCGACCGCCACGCCCAACTGCCCCTTGCCGCCGTCCACGATGAGCAGATCTGGCAACTTGGCCCAACCCTTGATATCTCGCGTGCCCAATACCTCATCCGACGTCGCCATCTGCCAGCGGCGGAAGCGACGCTGCAGCACCTCGCGCATACTGGCGTAGTCGTCCTGGCCCTGCACGCTGCGCACGACGAAGCGCCGGTAGTCGGACTTGCGCGGCACGGCGTGCACGAAGACGACCATGCTGCCGACGACCTCTGTCCCCTGCGTCGTGGAGATGTCGTAGCACTCAATGCGCACCGGGGATTTGGGGAGGCTCAGCGCCTCCTGGAGTTCGGCCAGCGCTTGCTCATGCTTGTGGGCATCGGCCTGCCACTGGGAGCGCAGGGCGGCCAGCGTCTCGGCGGCGTTCTCGGCCGCCAACGCCACCAGCTCCCGCTTCTGCCCCCGACGGGGGGCGCGCAGCGTCACCTTGGCCCCCCGCTTCTGCTTGAGCCACTGCTCGATGATCAGCGCCTCCTCGATCCGCTCCGGCAACAGCACCTCGGGCGGGACGTAGGCGGCCTCCTCGTAGAACTGCTTGAGAAAAGCAGCCATCACCTCCCGCTCATCCTCATCCTGCGCTCCCTCCAGCACGAAGTACTCCCGTCCCAGGAGTTTGCCCCCCCGGATGAAGAAGACCTGTACGCAGGCGTCCCCTTCCTCGCGGGCGAAGGCGATCGCGTCCTGATCGGTGCCGGCCGAGGAAACGACCTTTTGTCGCTCGACGACGCGCTGTGCGGCCTGGAGTTGATCGCGCAAGAGGGCCGCCTGCTCAAAGTCCAACCTGTCTGCGGCTGCTTGCATCCGCTGCTCCAGGCCGGCGATCACCTCCTCGCTGCGCCCCTCCAGGAAGCGGATCAACCCCCGGATCATCGCCCGGTACTCCTCCTGGTTTGCCGCACCGATGCAGGGTCCCAGGCAGAGCTTGATGTCATAGTACAAACAAGGGCGTGCGTCTTTGCCGGTGATCTCCCGATTGCAGGTCAGGTAGGGGAACGTCTTGCGCAGCAGGTCGAGCGTCTGGTGGACGGCCGGGGAGGAGGTGAAGGGGCCAAAGTAACGGCTGCCGTCCTGCTCCATGCGGCGGGTGATGAGCACCGTGGGGAACGGGTCGGCCCAGGTGATCTTGATGTAGGGATAGCGCTTGTCGTCCTTGAGACGCACGTTGTAGCGGGGGCGATGCTGCTTGATCAGGTTCGCCTCCAGGATCAGCGCCTCCAACTCCGAGTCGGTGACGATGAACTCCAGCTCGGCGACCTCGGACACGATGGCCCGCACCTTGTCGTTCTCCCAGGCCGAGGGCTGGAAGTAGGAACGCACGCGGCTGCGCAAGTCCACCGCCTTGCCCACGTAGATGACGGTATCGCTCGCGTCCCGCATCAGGTAGACACCCGGCTTGCGGGGCAGGGCCTCAACCTGGGATCGAATATGATCTGAGACCTCTATCCTGCTCATAGTGCTCCACGAATCTTGCCAGCTATCCCGTCTAGTTCAGCTCTGCCGGGCTGGTTGCCGTAGTGTGGCCCAAACCGCAGGCCAAACCCATCGCCTGTGTAGCGTGGAACCACGTGAAGGTGGACGTGAAGTACTTCTTGGCCAGCCGCTGCGCCGTCTGCCAGGAAGAGGTTGACGCCCTCACATCCGAGACCGCTGTCTCTCAAAGCCGTGGCAATGCGTTGGGCCACCCGAAACATGTGAGCGCCTGATTCCTCATCAAGTTCCGCAAGAGACGAGGCATGGCGAGTGGGAATGATCAGCACGTGGCCTGGATTAACGGGCCGGATATCCATGAAGGCACAACACAGGTCATCCCTGAACACGAGGCTTGATGGGAGCTTGCCTGCCAGGACGTCACAGAATACACAAGTGCTCGCCACTTTCACGGTACCGTCACCTCCTGCAAGATCAGAGAGCCGGAAGGCTCGGCCACCCCCTCTGCGCCCCCAACCGGAAGACGCTCGCCGGTCTGAGAATCGTACACCCCCACCGCCACCGTGTACCGCCCCTCCGTAACCCCTGCCATCGGTAGAACCATCTCATCGGCCACGATCTCTCCTGCCTCCCACCAGAGCGTGGGATACGTCCAACCTCGCGGCATCACGTCCACCTGCGCGACCAACCCACCGTCCTGCACATCCAGCAAATGCGCGAACATCCTATAGTCCGCGTTCATTCTCCGCCGGGCCTGCCAATACAGCGTCAGGCGCAACGCTTCGTCCTCCTGGGCGACGTAGTAGCCCAGGAGGCGCAAGTCCTGACCAAACGTCGCCGACGTCACGTGCTGCACCGCTGGCGTATCGAACATGCGAGGCAGTTCCTCGACCACAATCGTCTCCAGCGGCACGGGCACCCCCACGCTCTGCCTCGTCTCCGGCTCCACCAGCCCGGCGACCAACGTGTACGCGCCGCCGGGCAAGTGTGGATCAACCTGGAACGCGTACTCACCAACTCCCACCGCGCCTGCGGGCCACTCCGACGTGGGCCAGCCGTTGACCGGGTCCCAGCATTCCTCCTGGGACATCTCCCCCACCTCGCTCCTCACCAGCGCCAGGCACACGCGGAGATCGCGACCGGGCGACGCGCGACTGGACCAATGCAAGCGGGTGAAGACACTGCCGGCCTGCGTGATCTCCAGCGGCGCTACCGACCACCCGATCAACCCCACCCCATCCCCCAGCTCAGAGGCCAACTCGAAGTCACGTCCCAGTTCGGGAGAGGTGCGGTACACGACGATCAGGTCATCTTCATACAGCGGGTTGATGGTGAAATAATCCCGCCAACGCGCCAGTTTGTCTTCGGACAAGAGATCGCGGTGCATAATTATGTACCGAATGTCATTTTGCGACAAGTAAGCCAGACGCCGAGAGACGTCCCCCAGCGTCACGTCAATGTCGCCATTTTCCAGCAAGCCCGCCCAGAAAGAGTCCCCGCGAATGAAAGCGTACGCATCGTCGGGGGTACGCGAGACATGGCCGTCAGCGATTTTCTTGCCGTGGATCATTTGACAGAATAGATGGTACTTGCCCGGTTGACGCCCCATGGGGAGATCGGCCACAGCAAAGCCCTCCTCTTCCTGAGCCAGGCGATGCAGGAAAGGAGAATAGGTGGGCCGAATGGTGGGAAAGGGGTAGACCAGATACTCAAAGAGAACGAGAACCGCTACAAGTGCCGGGGCCACGCGAGATAACGACTTGCTCAGCGCCGCAACCCGATCGTACAGCCCGCGGCTGCCAAAACCCACCAGCACGGCCAGCGAGAAGAACAAAAGAACGTTGAGACGAAAGGGACGTCGCAGCAGGCCGACGATGGGAACCGCCCAGGGCAGTTGAAACGTATGCAAGGGTACACCTGCTAATCGCATCTGCGAACCGAGGGAGAGAACGAGGAACACCAACCCTGTCAGTAACCAGAAGCGGGTCTTCCGGGGCGCAGTAACGACACCCACAACCGCCAGGCCCAGACACACGTATCCCAGGTAGCCCGACCGCTGGCTGGTGAAGCCGATCCGCTGGTTCACCTCCGAGACGAGGGGGCCTAGCAACGGATGCCGCGGGTTGGGGACGAAGAAAGAGAGGACGTCGTTCCCCAGACCCTGTTCTACGTCCACGGCCATATAGCTCGTGTTGCTGGTCAGTTGCTCGCGGAGGATGGGCCATAACAAAGGAGCCACCGCCAGGCCGACGAGGATGGCCAACAAAATCAAGCGACGGGCCGCTCCCGACACCCACCCGGCCTGCTCAGTGAGCAAGCTGTAGAGCAGGTAAAGGACCGTCCAGCCAGCCAGCATCGCCATCAAATGCCAGCTCGATAGCGCCGTCAACAGGAACCATAGGGCAGCCAGCACCGTTTGCTTGATCCGACTCGCTCCAGCATCGTGGAGCAGGCGCATCAGAGCCAGGGCAAAGAGAGGCATCCACTGGGTGGTGACCAGGACGGGATGATCGCTTTCAAAAATGTGGTAGGGATGGAAGGCAAAGACAAGGCCGGCGACAAACGCGGCGGAGCGGCAGCCCGTGAGGTGGCTCACCAGCAGGTACATGCCGAAGCCGCTCAGGGCGTAGGCCAGCAGGACTGTACCGTTGTAGGCAGCCAGAGACCCCATCAGCGGGGTCAGGAGCAGCGAGAGGGCGGTGTTGGCGTGGCTGAAGCTGTGGAAAACGAGGCTGGTGCCCTGGGGGTAGAACACGTAGTCGGTGTGGTAAAAGTCCAGGCCCTCGGTCAGCGCCTTCTTCGTCCACCAGTCAGCCCAGGGGTTGATGTAAGCGTCGGCACTCCAGCCGGCCAGCGTCGTGTTCAGCTCGCAAGGCAGGGGCAGGGCCAATACCAGGGTCAGCAGGACGTAGAGAACCAGGGCAGCGACGTCGTACCGTTTCACCGTCACGGCCCCACCCTCACCCGCGTCAGTAGAACGTGACTGGAGAGCATCTCACCCTTCTGTGAGATCACGGGCAGATGCGCGATTTCACCGTCTTCCAGCAGATACACGGCCACCCGTAGGTCGTAGGCCTCCGGGGAGGTGCCGGGGAAGATGGTCAATGTGTGCGTGTCTACGACCACCTCGCCCGGTTCCCACATCGTCGTAGGCGCGGCCCCGTCCAGCGGCCAACTGTCCTGTTGGGCGGCCTTGTTCTGCCCGGCGTCCACCAACTGGGCCGAGACGGTATAGTTGGTCTCCATTCGTCGCAGGCCGCGCCAGTAGAGAGTCAGCGTGACCGTCTCACCTGGCCGGGCCGCCCGCCGGTCGAGGTCGTACCCCACCAGCTCCATCCGGTCCCCGAAGTTAATGGAGATGGGGTTGGGCACGTCGCCCGGTCGGGCGCGGATTTCGACCCGCCCGAAACGCACGTTGTCGCCGCCACTGCTCGCGGCCAGACGCACCCCACTGGTCGCATCGTACATGCCCACTTCGATCCGGGCCGTGTCAGGCGCGTAGGCGGTCTCAGGCACCGGGATGACGTACCGGTCGGCCCAGGCGTAGCCCGGCTCCAGCCAGGTCGTCGAGAGCAACCCCAGGCCGGGGAAGGTGTCCCGCTGCGCGATCAGCAAATCCGCCTCCCCCAGCAGGTGCACAAAGACGGTATAATCTCGGTCGGTGGGAGCGAGAGCTTCCCAGTACAGGGTCACCCCCACCTGCTCTCCAGGCTCCACCTCCCCCACCTCCAGGTCGTACCCCAGGAGCCGCATCACACTCCCGAAGTCGGTTCCCAGTGGGTGTGGGATGGCGGCGACCTGCGCATCGGTCAGCGGCCGGGGCAGCGCGTAGGTGGGCCGAATCCACAGCCAGGGGGCCAGCACCGTCAGGACTAACAGGAACGCGGCAAAGGCCGCCACCACCCACTGCCCCCATCGTCGTGGGAACCAGCCCGCGACGCCCAACACCAGCAGCAGCGACCAGACCGGGATGGCAGGAAACACCAGCCGGCCCTGGGAGGACCAGGTGGTGCGGGCCCACTGGGACCAGGGAACGACGACGCCCAGACCCCAGAGAAGGCAGATGGCGAGAGGCAACAAACGTGAGGCGAGAGGCGTGAAACGTGAAACGTAAAACGTGATGCGTAATGCGTAATGCGCAACCAGACCCAGCACTGCCACGACTACGACCGCGTTGAGCACGGTATACGCCCAATCGGCCATCGGGACGTTGAGGCCGCCAAAGTTGCCCCAGTATCCGGCCAGGAAACTGTACCGCTCTCGCCACAGTTGGGCCAGGTCGGCGGGCACCTCTCGCTGGCCCAGGATCTCGATAAAGACGTTGAGACCAGTGAGGTCGCCGTAGAGTTGCAGGTTGCGCAGGAACCACCAACCCGAAATCGCCAGCAGTGGCAGCAGCGTCGCCAGCCCGCCGATGAAGAACTCGGCCCACGATCGCTGCCGCACCGCCCGCACTACGACGACCAACGCCGTCAGCACTGTCAGCGCCAGCGCACTGGTCTTGGTCAGCGCCGCCAGGCCCAGCACCACGCCTAGCGCCAGGTAGCGCCCTACAGGGGTCCTTGCGAAGGTTGGACGACATCTTTCAATCCAGGAGCGTCTTCGCTGATCGGGAGTTGATTCACTACCAAAGCTATCCGCAACCTTCGCAAGGTTTTGCTGGCGGACCAAACGGAGCAGCATCAGCAGTGCCAGGCCGGATAGTGGCACGGCCAGGTTATCGTTGTTGACTGCGCCGGAGATAAAGACGTACATGGGGGTGAAAGCATGCACGGCCGCCGCGCCCAGCGCCGGCACAGGCCGCCACGGCAAGACCTCGCGCACGATGAGGTAGGTCAAAGCGACGGCCGCCGTCCCCATCAAGACGGAGAGAAAGCGGATCAGGTGGACCGCCAACACGGTCCCGCGCCAGGGGAAGGATTCCCGCGCCGGCCGGTGGACGACCAGGTTGACGTTGCCGTCGGGTGTGGCACCAGGGTCAACGCTGGGGTTGAGATGGCGCACCGTCCCCATATCCGACGTGTCAATCCAGCAGGTCGCCAGCGCAGCGATGAAGTAGTAGAAGGGTGGTTGACTGCCTTCCTGCCGCCAGGGAGTCTCGACGCCCGGCTCCTGCACCGGCAGGCTCCAGTGGTCGGCGACGTATTTCACCATGGGGTAATGCCACTTCTCGTCGGAGGCCTCGAAGGGCGGGACGACGACGCTGTAGGTCACGCCCAGCACGACAAACAGTGTCAGCATCACGACCAGCAGTGTTCGCTCCGTGCGCTTGCTCATGCTATTCCTCAAAAGGCTCCAGCACCAGATGATCGGTCTTGCCCCCAAGCGGCGGAATGCGCTCCATCGTGTCCAGGCGATACAGTCCCACGTCTAAGGTATACGTCGCCAGATCCGCCCCGGATGGCAGCCTGACGGGGTGCATCTGAGCAAAGATGTCTCCCTCCTGCCAACTCGTCACCGGGAAACCCAGCCCGTCGGCTACCGCGACCACTGCCCCCTGGTCGTCCACCAGGTGAGCCATCACCGAGAGGGGAAAATCGGGCGGATTGAGCACCTCCCAGTACGTGCGCAGGGTCACCGTCTCGCCGCGCTCCAGCTCGTACCCCAGAAAGCGGGCCACGTCGCCGAATCGGGCCGCCACGTCCGCGCCCTCCAGCGCCGACAGCCGGGCCGGCCCGCTCCCCGCCCCCTCCCCCAAGTAGACGGTCAACCCCAGGTGCTGGCTGGTTCTCCGTCTGTGGAAACTGATCTGCGAGTCGTCAAGGTAAGCAGACGTCACCGTCGGCCCCTCGGCGAGTTCCGGGACGAGGTACCAGCCGGGGGCCGTGCCGGCCGGGTAGACCCAACTGGAGCGGCAGTCGAAGTAGGTCAGGCGCAGGTCGGGGCTTCCTAACGCATCCCGCGCCTGGTCGGGTTCCAGCGCCGGTATGGGCGCGTAGCAGACGGCCGCCCAGCGCTCCGGGTGATCCCCCACGTCGTAGACGAAGATCGAGTAGCCCACCTTGGCCGTGGGCCGGCGGCGGCGGAACCAGTCGAAAAAGTCCGGGTCCTCCATCAGTTGCAGGCTAGAAGCACTGATACCATACACCCCCGGCTCCGGGTTGAGCGGGCTGAACGGTAGGGACGAGGAACGCAGCGGATCGGGTAGCGCGTCGTACTCAATGCCGTACCATTCCGGGCTTACCCTTCCAAAGTAGCTCAGCCTGACCTGCTCAATCCCCCGCTCGTCCAGGTACGTCTTCAGCCGCTTCAGGTCTTGCCCCCAGTCCAGGTTCGAGTCCACCGCGTAGCGGTACCCCTGATCCGGCCCGCCCACCAGCTCGTTAAAGTAGGCCAGGTAGTAGGGATGAATCCACAGGCTGGCGAGCGCCATCCACAAGACCAGCCCTGTGCGCAGCGGTGCAAGCCACCGGGCGCGACACGAGGCCGGGCGGAACGCAGCCGCAGCGGTCAGCACGACGAACGGAACGACAGGCAAGACGTGGCGGTAGCCGATGTTGATCCGGCTGACGATGCTGACGGCAAAGTAGAACGCCGGAAAGATTAGCGCCACCGGAGGCCACACCGTCCGGCGGCTACGGCAGGCTGCCACGACACCCACGGCCAGCAAGACCAGCAGAGGAAGCGGCGTCTTGATCAGGAGCAGGACCGGGAAGTAGTGCCACCACCCTTCGTCAGAGACCTGGCCGAGGAAGAAGGCCGACTGCCCGGTGGTCTGGTGCTGCCACAGCCGTTGCAGGTTTTCCAGGTAGGTGGGCATTGGCATCCAGGTGCCGGTCGTCGCCCACACGCCGCTCTCGAAGCGATAGAGCGCCCACAGCACCAGGAGCGCCAGGCTCAGGAGCGCCACGAACCCGGCCAGCAAACCCCCCAGGCGACCCTTGTTCCGCCACACGTGCCACAGAAGCGCCAGCCCCAGGGCCGGCAGCAGGAGCAGCGCCGAGAGCTTGGCCCCCAAAGCCAGGCCCAGCGTCACTCCTGCCAGCAGGAGCCGTGCCCCGGTGGGCCGATCCAGCCAGCGGGAGAAGGTGTAGCAGGCACCACAGGCCGTGCAGGTGACCGCCAAGTCGGTGGTCATCAGGCCGGAGTGGGCCAGGATGTTCGGCTCGAAGGTGCACAGGAACAGCGCCGCCAGTCCCGCTTCCCGTCCGAACAGTTCGCCGGCCCAGCGGCTCACCAGCGCTGCCAGCAGCAGCCCCAGCGCCGGGATGGCCCAGCGGCCCAGGAACACCATCCGGTCGAGGGGCCGGCCCGGCTCCCCCAGAAAGTGGCGGGCGACGTCAATGCCGTAGGCGCGGTCCCAGCCGAACAGGTCGGCCGGCGAGGGAACCTCGGGATCGAGCGTCAGGAGCACGCCGCCCAGAGCGTGGGCCAGTGGCGGGTGCTCGTACTGCAAGCGCAGGTCGCCGGTGCGCCAGTAGGCGGCACCTCGGACCAGGTGGAACGGCTCGTCCATCGTCGGCGACTGGTCACGGACGTTGACCAGCACTCGGGCCCAGAACAACAGCAATAGCAGCACCGCGCCACACAGAGGCCCAAGCCGACGATTCACACCGATCTCTTCAGGCCTTTTTGTACACCGAGGAACTCCAGTCGCCTTGGCATACTCTCTCCGCCTTGTAGGACCATCCCGGGTTGCGTTCTACCGATGGAGGGCTTGATCCCACGTTTGACGCTGCAACGGGGACACGTCTTGAGGTACGGAAAGTACAAGGATGGACCCTCATCCAGCTCATTGCCAGCACAGTATGTCCATCCGCCATCGGAGACCATTCGCTCAGCATACTTCGCAGATACCAAGAAATCAAACAATGCAGGCAGGGCGATATTGGGTCTATGTTGGTCCTTGTCTCCTGGTGAGGAGTGACACAGGGTTCGATAGGAATCGAAGAAAGTACGCACCAACTCTGCCGCACCATCCGCAGGCACAGGAACCAGAGTCTGTTGCAGTGCGATCATCTTGTCGCATATCTCGCACTCGGCGTCGCAATTCGACCCGCAAGGCATATCGGCAAGTTCCAAACCCATTTCTCTCTGCTCCGTGTGCATCAGTAATGTTCCGTTCTTATTATACCCAACGGTGGCGCTTTTACAAACAACCCTTCGACAGGCTCAGGGCAAAGCGCCTCTCGCCGCCTTGCTTCCCCTCTCCCCATCCCTCTCAGCGCACTCAACAGGGTTCATACGCCACGCTCACCGCACCCTCACCAGCGCCAGTTGGAGCGCATCGCCGACGAACGCGCCGTCCGGGCCATAGATCGGCAGCCGCTCCACCGTATCCAGGCTGTACATCCCTACATTCAGTGGAATCTCCCCCGCGGGGGTCGAGGGCGCGAGGGGAACGGTGTACTCGTCCCGCACGATCTGCCCCGGCTCCCAGCGGGTCGTGGGCAGTGCGCCGCACCCCGGAGTGATGTCCAACTGGCCCCACATCGCGCCTTCGTACAGTTGGACGAAGACCTGGTAGTAGGTCTCCATCGGAGCCAGCGCCTGCCAGTAGACCACCAAGCGGACGCTGCCCCCCGGCCTGGCGTCGGCGGTATCCAGCCGGTAGCCCAGCAGCCGTACCGAGCTCCCCAGCGTGTAGCCCGCCGGGGTGTAGTCGGCGGGGAACAGTCGTGTCACGCGCTCCGGCGTGGCTTGGGCGTCGAAGCGGGAGACGTACTCTTCGACGTGGTAAACGTTGGGTGGGGCCGCCGCCGTGCCTCGGCGGTAGAGCCACAGCTTGGTCTCCCCGGCGACGCGCACCTCCCCCCAGAGATGATAGTCCGCCTCGATCTCGGCCCGGTCGAGCGGGACTTCGTCCTGCACGTTCCTGGCGACCAGGTACCAGTCAGGTGCAGGGCAGTAGGTGCGCTCCGCCCCTCGGGTGTACCAGCCCGCCACCTCCTGCTCCTCGTTGCTGGCGAAGGTGCCGCTCAGGGTTCCTTCCTCGATCAGAGCGCCGACCACCTTCCAGCCGGCGCGGTAGGGGAAGCCGAAGTAGCCGTCGTGGGGCAGCTCAAGGTCGGGCCGCCAGTAGAGGGCCGGGCGATGGACGGGCCAGGTGCGCTTGATCTCGGGATCGTGCTGGACGAAGATCAGGTAGGGATAGTAAGCCAAAAGGGCAAAGATGGCAAAGCCGGAGATGGGGAGTAATGCGTGAAACGTGAAACGTGAAAGGTGATGTGTGATGCGTGTTGCGTGTTGCGTATTGTGTATTGCGTGGAAGCGTCGCCAGATGCGGGCGAGGGGCAGGGTGGCGAGGAGACAAGCACCGGGGAAAACGTTCAGCACGTGGGTGCGAGGGGTGCCGACCAGAAAGTAGTAGAAAAGGAACGGCGCGCCGAACCACAGCCAGGTAGCGCGGGACGCAGGCGAGGAGTGAGGGGAGAGGACGATGATGACCAGAAGAAGGGCGAATATGGGGCCAGGGAGCAAGGGGGCAAGGAAGCAAAGGAGGCCGAGGGCAGGAATGAGAAGACCGAAGTGGCGGAATGGGAGAAAGGAAGCAATTGTGACCAGGCAGGCCAGGCCGGTGAGGTAGTAGGTGGAGTTGTAGAACGTGGCGAGGGGCAGGGAGGAGAGCAAGTTGTTGTAAAGCGGCCCTCCCGTGCCGATGCGCGCGCCGCTCAGGTAGGCGAAGGTCTTGGCAAAGCTGGGGTGGCGCACAAAGGGGAGGTAGAAAAGCGCCAGGATGATCGAGGCCAGCGCGCCCGCACCCAGAACCTCCACCCAGCATGTGCGTCTCTCAGAGCCGGTCCGCCACAGCCGCCGCCCGACAAGGTATACAGCAGCCGGCAGCGCCAGCCCGGCGTCGTAGTGAGCCAGGAGGCCAAGGGCCAGAAGCGCTGCGCCGGCAAAAAGCCAGCGGCGCCCCCCTCCCTCCGACCAGCGGAACAGGGCCAGCGATGCCAGCGCGGTCGCCGCCAGCACGACGCTCTGGTACTGCACAATGCGACCAAACCCGACGAAGTAGCCGTTGATCGCCAGAAGCAAGGCGGCGACCAGCCCGCTCCGCCCGCCGAACCAGCGCCGGCCCAGTAGATACAGTGCCACGATGCCCAGGAGGCTCGCCAGCGCAAAGGGCAGCCGGGCCTGCCACTCGTTGATCGTGCCGGAGAGCGTCCAGGTGGCGAGGGGCAGCAGCACCTCCACGGGGCCTTTCTGGTGATAGAACAGTTGCGCGTCGTCTCCCAGGATGGCGCGGGCTGCCCGCACCATCACCACCCCCTCGTCCCCCTGGAACTCGCTGTAGCCCAGGTGGAGCAGGCGGAAGAGGGCGGCGAGGGGAATGATGAGCGACAAATGACCAAATCCCAGCCCCAAGCGCACAGCCGGAGGACGAGGGGGAAGGAGGGCAATGGCAAATGTGAGCAGGTTGACGGCGAGCAGTAGCGCGGCAGAGGGCAGGGGGCCGGGAACGTAATGGAGCAGGAGCGTCAGCAAGGTCACGCTCCCCATCCCCAGGCCCAGGCCGACCGCGATCTCGTCGGCCCCCGGTCGCCGGTCCCGGCTGGTCAGCAGTCTGGCCCACGCCAGGCCGGGCAGAAGCCACAGCAGGACGAACGAGGCCCAGTAGCGGGTCGCGGGTACCGCCAGGCTGACGTTGGCCAGGATTACGAGGAGGATCAGCCAGAGCGAGTGACCGCGCCAGCGGGAGATCATTTCCCAACTATCCCTTCTTGCGCCCCGCGCTGCCAGCGCATCCAGACCATCGTTGTGGCCAGAATCACAAACACAGCCACCATGAGCCAGAAGGCAACCGGGTAGTTGCGCACCGGCCATTTGCACATATCGGCAACGAGCGCCAGCAGGCCGAACAGGAAGTAGAATACCCCGATGCGGTATTTGCGCAGCAGTGGAGCCATCGTCAACACCAGTAGCGAAAAGTACCCGCAGTGCAGCTTGGGAGAGAGCAGCAGCCCGGTGGTTGTCAAGAGAGTGAGGTCTTCGAGCAGACCCAGGGGCTTCCAGACGATGAGGGCCAGAACGATCGCACTGCCCATCACCAGGATCGCCGAGTAGACCGCCAGGCTCACTGGAGGCTGTCCTTCGTGCGCTTGAGCCCACAACGCTCCCAGGCTGACGCCCCTGAATTGAAACGGGTGCTGTGTGCGTTCTTTCGAGACGTCCCAAAAGATGGCCGACTTCCCCGCCGCCAACAGAAACGGCGCAAAGACCAGCCCAAAGATGATTGGGGGTATGATCAGGTATCTCCAGTCTCGAGTGCGCAAGAACGCAATAGGGATCATCAGCGCACCGCTCAGCTTGACCAGCAACGTCAGGCCTATGACCGCACTTGCCTTCCAGTGCCGCCGATGCAGGAGGAACAATAGCGCCAGCGAGAAGAAGAACGCCAGGATGGGTTCATCTTGACGGCGCAGGAGCGAGTTCCCAAAGGTGAGGGGGTTGAAAAGGAAATATAGAGCAGCGCGATATCCTTCTTCCCTATCTCGCGTTGTGAACAGCAAGGCGTACGCGGTGAAGAGGTTGAAAAGCGAGAAATAGGTCATAAAGGAGAGCGTCGCCCAGGGGTTGACGTGGCCGAACAGGCCGGAGACCAGCGCCGGCGGGACCAGCAACAAGTTGATCAGTGGAGGCGTCGTCGTGAACACATCCCGATACAACAGCCCACCGCTGACAATCGTCTCCGCCCGGGCGATCCAGGGGTCGGCAAAGCGCGGCTCCTCGGCGGTGCCATAGTACCCCATCGGCTCAAGCACAAAGTGTGCGATGAGCAGATAAACGAAGAACAGCACCAGGAAGATAACCAGGATGCGCAGGGCGTAGGTTCGTGTCATGGTACACCTTACAGAAATCGCGGCTACGGCACCTCCAGCCGCACGGCCCGCTCCGGTAGCGGCTGTCCGTCGGCGTCGAACAGGGCCAGCCGCTCGCCATTGCTTAAGTCGTATAGCCCGACCAGCAGTCGGTAGGGGCCAGCCGGAAGTGGATCGGGCAGCGAGAGTAGGTGCTCGTCGGGAATCAGTTCGCCCGCGCCCCAGGCAGTCGTCGGGTAGCGACCATCGAACGGTTGATCGTCACCCTGGATGATGAGCTGGCCGGCGCCGTCCAGCAGGTGCACGAAGACGGTCCAATCGCGGTCAGCCCCGGCCTCGGCGGCCCAGTAGAGCGTCACCGTCAGCGGCTGCCCGGCGCGCGGTGTCGTCGGTGCCAGCGTGTAGCCCGCCAGCCGCGCGAACTCCGCTGTCACGTCCAGGGGGATAGCCTCTGGCGGGATTGTACCCGCAGGTGGCCTCTTGAGCCAGCCTACCTCCCCTTCGAACCGCTCGACACCTCCGGCATCCTCGACCCGCAGCCGTAGGCTGTAGCGACCGGCGGGCACCTCGTCCGCCACGGCCAGCGGGTGGTAGACTTCGACGTCGGTACGGGGGGGCCAGGCGGAGGTATCGTAACTCAGCACACGCTGCCCGACCTCGTGCCAGTCCACATCCACCAGGTAGACGGAGACCTGTGCCCCGTCCAGAGCGCCGGGGCCAGAGACACGCCAGGTCAACCGCACGCGCAGGCCCATCCCCGGCCGGAGCTGTGGGCCGTCGGCCGCCCAGCCTGTGAGCGTCGCCCCATCCATCACGGGCTGATCCACGGGGTGCGGTTCCAGCGGCGGGGTGCCCTCAACCCGCCGGTAGACGGTGATGGGGCTGCCCCAGAAACGCGCGTCCTCAAAATACGTCACGGGCCGGTAGGCGCGTTGGAACCACTCGTCCCGGAGGATGGGGTAACTGTAAAGCGGGTTGACCGCCGTCAGCGCGAGGTAATCGGGCACGTAGGCCGGTACCGCCCAAAGGATGTCACCCCGCACCAGCGCCTGCGCCACCTCCGGTTGCAAAAGCCCCAAAAAGTCCACCATGCGCCGGTCGGCATAGTAGCCCATCACCCCGACCTCCAGCACGCCGACGGTGGCGTCGGGCGGCGTGTGGGCTGCCAGCCACTCACCCACGCGCCGGTAGATGGCGGTCTTGGCCTCCGGCAGTATCTTGGCTGCGATCTCCTCCGGTGGTGGGGCCGGGCCTTGAATGGCGCGAGCCGCCTGGTTCAGCGAGCAGAGCTGTGCACCGAGGAGCGGCAACGTCAGCACCACGGCGACGAGAGCGGCTGTCCACCTTCTGGACCCTGCCGCCCATCGCCCGATGTGCTCGGCGCCCAGCCCGACCAACAGCGCTAGGAGGGGGGCCAGCGGCGCGTAGTACCAGGGGTAAGGAGCCACCCGCAACACGATGTAGGCCAGCGTCACCAGCACCCCCCAGGCAGCCAATCCCCAGGCCCAGCGGGCGCGGCGCAGCGCGACGATCCCCACCAGCGCCAGGGGCAATGCCAGCCAGTAAGCCTGCGTCTGCGCGACCCAGGCCCGCCACAGAATACCCATCCCCCGCAAGAAAGTTGTATCCGGGTAGAAGCCGGTCAACCCAAAGCGGGCCTGGATGGACTTGGCCGCCAGCGTGACCGGGATGGGCGAGCCAAATTGCAGCGCGAGCCAGGTTGCCCACGCGCCGACGACGGCGACGTAGAGCAGGAGGTGGCTTCCGGCAGGGAACCGCTTCCCGGCGCTCGCAGCCCTCGTCCCCGAGGGCACCGTCGGCGAGGACGGTGCGTCAGGAACACATCCGCTGCAAGCAAACATTCCCCACATGTGACGTCTCCGGGACGGGGACTTGGATCGGTTTGCACCAGGCGACCGCTGCTTGACCAGCCAGGCCAACCCCACCACCCCGGTTGCGACGACCGCGTCGTTGCGCACGATCGTCGCCAGCGCCAGCAGAGACGTGCACAGCGCCCACCGTTTGGCGCCGAATGCCCAGAAGGCCCAGCAAGTTAGCGCGAGGTAGAGACCGGTCTCAAAGCCCAGTGTTAGCCAGAGGAGCGGGGCCGAAGCGCACAAGGTTGCCGCGACCAGGCCGGCCCAGGGAGAGCGGTGACGCCGGGCAAGCAAGAAGAGGCTACCGGCCGCCGCCCAGAACGATGCCGCCCCCAGCGCGTTGCTGAATGCGGGGATGCTTGCCCCCAGCTGCGCCCCTGCTGCCAAAAGCACGGCGTAAAAAGGGGCCGTCGTGCTGAGCACCCGCTCGCCCACGTTGTAGACCAGGCCGCGGCCCAGGGCCAGGTTGCGCGCGTAGCGGTAGGTGATGTACGGATCGTCGGTGGCGAGATCGCGCAGCGGCCAAGCGATGAGCAACACCAGCACCGCCAGCCCTATCAAGACTGACGCAATCTGCCAGCCACGCCAGTTCGTCATGTCATCAGCGTCTCGTAGAAAGTCAACGTGCGCCGGGCGATGCGCTCCCAGGTGAAGTTGGTCGCCAGCGCCGCTGCTCCCACCTCCAACCGCGCCCGCAAGCCGGGGTCGTCCACAAGTCGCGTCACGCCATCCGCCAGCGCCAACACATCCAGCGCGGGTGCCAGCAGCACGTTCTCGCCGTCGCAGAAATTAGGGCTCTCCAAAGCAGGCCGCGTGGTGACGATGGGCCGCCCGTGGGCCAGGCATGCGTGCAGGCTGCCATGCCGCAGCGATGCACCATCCCGATAGGGCAGCAGGCACACGTCCACCGCCGCCAGGCTGGCCGACACCTCCTCCGGCGACACAAAGCCGGTGGTGTGCACTCGCTCCACCAATCCCCGCTCGGCGACGAGGCGGTCCACCCGCTCGGCGTAGGCCAGGTTGGTGGGGTCGGAGCTGCCCACCCGCCCGCCGATGAGCAGCAGATGAGCCGGAAGCCCCCGCGCGACCAACGCCGCCAGCGTCTCGATCAGGTCCTCGCCTCCCTTCCGCTCGTTGAGGAAGCCGAAATAGCCCAGCAAAAGATCGCCCGGTTCGATCCCCCAGCGTGCGCGCCACGCCTCGCGGTCATAGCCGTCCGGCAGGCGGGGCGCGATGTTGCTCCCGATGGGGATGCGGGCCAGATTCGAGATTGGGGATGGGAGATTGGCAAGTCGTAGCTCATCCTCGCGGTTGGTGACGATGACGCCGTCGGCGCGGTGGGCCAGCATCTCCACCACCCTCCAGCGCAGTGGCCCGGCCTTGGGAAACAGGTAGGGTACCTTCAGGTCGTGGAACGTCACCACCATCGGCGGTCGCCCTCGTCGCCGGGGCACGAAGTGGATCGCCGGGTGCATGCGGTAGGCAGCGGCCTGGTACTGGACGTTCAGCACCTCCAGCTCCAATTCCTCCGCCAGCGCCAGCACCTTCCGCCAGCAGCCCCAACGCCAGCCGGGAACTCTGCGATGAACGAACGGTGATGCATTAGATGTGAGACGTGAAACGTGAAGCGTGGCGCGCGTTGCGCTGGTGAGCACGTGGACTTCGTGGCCGAGGGCCACCAGTGCTCGTCCTAGTTCGCGGGTAAAATCCCCCACGCCGCCCTGATCGGGGGGGTATTCGCCGGCGACCAGTCCGATGCGCATCCCGCTACTCCTCCGATCGCAGCCCGCTCTGTAACACCTGCCGGTAGGCGGCAATCCGCCGGGCTCGCAGGGGCCGCTTGTGACCCAGCAGCCACTTGGCCCCCTCCAGACCCAATTGCCAGACGTAGTTACCCAGGAGGAACCAGCGCAGCACTCCTCCAGCAACGCGCCCATGATGCTTGCGGAAATAGCGCACCTTGCTCGTCTGGAAGTGGATGTGGCGGGCGGCAACTATCTGCTCGCTGCTCTTGCCCTCGTGATGGACGACCTGGGCCGTGGGCAAATAGACCACCCGCCAACCTGCCCCCCGAAATCTGCGGCACCAGTCCAGTTCCTCCGAGTACATAAAGAAGCCTTCGTCCATTGGCCCCACCTGCTCGATCGCCTCCCGCCGGGCCATCATCGCCGCCCCGTATACCCAGTCCACCTCCTGTACGATGTCGTCCGGTCGGTCCTCCACGTAGTACCGCTCCAGCACGCGATGAGGGGCATAGGGCTGGAGCCAGGTAGACTCAAAGAAAGCGGTCGCCAGCGTGGGGAAACGGCGGCGGGAGGATTGCACGCTGCCATCGGGGTTCAACAACTGCGGGCCAAGCATCCCCACGTCCGGGTGCGTGTCGGCGAAGGCGACCATCGTCGCCAGCCCGTCCCCCAGCACCTCAGTATCTGGATTGAGCAGGAAAATGTACCGACCCTGGGCGACGGCGAGCCCCTGGTTGTTGGCTGCGGGGAAACCCCGATTCTCGTCATTGGCGACGAGGTGGACACCAGGGAACTCTGCCTGCACCATCTCGGCGCTACCGTCGGTGGAGGCGTTGTCCACAACGATGACTTCAACGAGCATCGAGCATCGAGCATCAAGTACCGAGTGCAGACAGCGCCGCAGGAGGTCACGAACGTTCCAATTGACGACGACAATAGAGAGATCAATCATCGCCTGGGGAGGATTGGGGGTCAGAAATGGCGGCGCACGGTGAAATCCACTATATCCAATAGCGCGGTCCGGTAAGAAGAGTGCGAGAACCCGTCTAACGCTGCTTCAGCCCGGTCTGCGTGCTGGCGCGCTACCTCCAGCGCCCGCTCAATCGCCGGAGAGCTGGCCACAGTCCGCACGGCTAATTGCACCGTCTCATCGGAAGGATTCCCGTCGAGCGCCTGACAAACGACGGGATGGTCGGGTTCCGTTTCGAGGAAGAAAAGCACCGGCAGCGTGAGCAACCCCTGTCGCAGGTCGCTCCCCACCGGCTTGCCTATCGCCTCCTCGTCCGCCACGAAGTCCAATACGTCGTCTGTGATCTGGAAAGCCAGCCCCAGTTGCTCCCCGTAGGCCCGCAGCGCTTCCATCTTTTCACGCTCAACGTCGGCCAAGATGGCTCCTGCCCGGGCGGACATAGAGATGAGCGACGCGGTCTTGGCGTATATGCGTCGCTCGTATTCCTGGCGGCTGACATGACCGCGCTTCCCGTCGAACATCTGGCGGACCTCGCCATTACAGATGACCATCAGGGTCTCGGCAAAGCATTGCATCAGCCGGACGTTGTCGGACCGGGAAGCCAGGTAAGCAGCGCGGGCAAAAACGTAGTCGCCAGTGAGCACTGTGGCACCAGGTGACCAGTGCGCACTTAGTGTTTGTACCCCTCGGCGGATCAGCGATCCGTCAATCAGGTCATCGTGGATCAGAGTGGCAGTGTGGAGCAACTCGACGGCGGCGGCGGCGAAGGTGGCCTTGTCCATGTTTGCCCCACAGAGGTGCGCGGAGAGGAGCACTAACGCCGGACGAACCCGCTTTCCCCCCCCGCCTACCAGGTGATCCACCGCCACGCCGATGGTCTCGTGCTGCCCCGGAGGCCGCTCTCGCAGGAGAGCTTCCACCCGCTCCAGATCTTCGTGAATTGGCTGAAGAAAGGGTAGACGCTTCAATAGTATCCCTCGGTGTTTTCCAGGTCAGAGAATGCAAACAGACGGTCAAGATTGTCCGCCGTCGCCTCAGCCACCATCTCCACTGGCACCCCCCGGGCCTGGGCCACTGCCTCGACCACGTATCGCACGTAGGCGGGCTCGTTGCGTCGTCCTCGGTGGGGCACCGGGGTCAGGTAGGGGCAGTCGGTCTCCACCAGCAGCCGCCCCAGCTCCACCGCCACCGCGACCGCCCGCAGCCGCTCCGCCTTGGGGAAAGTGACCGGGCCAGAGATGCCGATGGAGAAGCTCAGTTCCAGCACCTCATCCAGTCGCTCCGGCCCGCCGGAGTAGGAGTGAAGCACACCTCGCCCCCCCTCGATCCCCCTCACAGGGAGGGAAGACACCCAGTCTTGCAGTATAGCCATCACGTCGTCGTGCGCGTCGCGGCTGTGAATCACTACAGGGAGTTCCAACTCTGCCGCCAGAGCCAGTTGGTCGGCAAAGGCCTGGCGCTGCACCGGGCGCGGCGAGCGATCCCGGTAGTAATCCAGGCCGATCTCACCTATGGCGACCACCTTCGGATGGCGGGCCAGCGCCCGCAGTTCATCCAGCACCCCCGGCGTCACCGTTTTCGCGTCGTGGGGGTGAACTCCCACGGCGGCGTAGATGAAGTCGCACTGTTCTGCCAACGCCATCGCCGCCCGGCTGGAGGGTAGATCAATCCCTACGTTCAGGATGGCGGTCACCCCTGCCTCCCGCGCCTGCTCAATTACCGCATCCCGGTCACCGTCGAACTGCCGGAAATCCAGGTGGGCGTGGGAATCAGTCAGGTGCATCGTCGTCGTCGCCTTCGCCACGCTCCTGATCGAGCACAACCAGGTGTTGCTCATCGAGTATGTACTCGATGGCTGCCTGTTTGTCCTTGCCCGAATACATCGCGTCAAACGTCATTGCACCTCGCATCCCGGCCCGGCGCAGCTTGTAGGGCTTAAGCGAGACCTCGCCAGTGATGAGGCCGATGAAGCCTACGATGAGCCAGAACCCCGTCATCGAAGGAGCCGCTACTTCTGGCACCGGCGTCGGCGTCATGCTCCTCGCTCCTACTCCGCCAGCGCCGCCAGCCTCAACCCCTCGTCCAGCAGCGGTTGAACTTTGCTCTCATCCGTTGTCTCGCAGTAGATGCGGATGATGGGCTCGGTGCCGGAGAAGCGGATGAGCAGCCAACCTCCGTCGGCCAGGTTGAATTTGAAACCGTCCATGGTATCCACACTAGTCACCGCCAGCCCATTGATGATGGTCGGATTGGCGTCTCGTATCCGCTGCCAGATGACCTCCCGCTGTTCGGGCGGAAAGCGGGTGTCAATCCGGTCGTAGTAGTAGCGCGCACCGACGGTGTCGTAGAGCCAGTCCAGCAGTTGGCTGAGTTTCTTGCCGCTGCACACCATCATGTCCAAGATGCAGATGGCAGCCAGAATGCCATCGCGCTCGGGCAAACCTCGGAAGACAAACCCTCCACTTTCGGTAGCGCCCAGCATGGCATCGGTCTCAATTACTTTCGGTCCAACATACTTAGGACCGACAGGAGTATCAAACACGTCCACACCAAATTGCCGACCTAATATGTTCAGCATTACCGTTGACGACAATGTCTTAACGATGGAACCCCGCTGATTACGCATTTGCAGGAGATACAGCGCCAGCAGCCCGCCGACCTGGAGCTGGGTGACAAAGTTACCCTTCTCATCAGCCAAGCCAATCCGGTCAGCGTCGCCATCAGTGGCAATACCGGCATCGGCTCCCATGTCAACCACTGTCCTCAACAGCGCGTCTATGTTTGGACGAATCGGCTCAGGCCGGTGCATTCCAGGAAAAATCGGGTTGCGCTCCTGGCGGATGGCGCGAAGCGTTGTCGAGCCGCCGTCGAGGAGACGTTCGAACCAACCAGCGCCAACCCCCCACATCGCATCGTAGACCAGAGTGAGACCAGCCCGCTTGATGCGCTCGAGGTCCACGTGTTTTTTGACGTATTCAATGTAGGCCGGCACAGGATCAAAGGCCTCGACTAATCCTTTGCTCACAGCCGCTTCCAGAGACACGCGCTTGGCGCTTTTTAGCGAGTCTGGAATCCTGGCTTCGATCCATTTCAGGCTTTCAGGAACGACGGAGATACCACGATGGTCGCGGACTTTGAAGCCATTGTACGTCGGCGGATTGTGGCTTGCAGTGATTATGATCGCACCAGCCGCCCGCTTGTTCAGCACTGAGAACGACACGACCGGCGTAGGCATCGCATCATGCATCAGGAAAACGTGGATACTGTTGCCGGCCAACACTTCAGCCACAGCAGCGGCGAAATGTTCGGAGGCGAAACGTCGATCATAGCCGATGATAACACCTCGACTTGCCGCACCCGTGTCCTCACGAAAGTAGTCGGCGACGGCCTGCGCGACGCGGCGCACATTGTCAAAGGTGTAGTCCTCAGCAATCATGCCGCGCCAGCCGTCAGATCCAAATCGAATATCACCCATCTCATCCGCTCTCCCACTCTGAACCGATTTCTGGATACTTGGCGAACTTCTTTCGGAAAATCCCCATCAATTCTTCTTTGCGCTCTTCCGTTCTGGCCTCAAACCGCAAAACCAGAACAGGGAGATTGGACGACGCTCTGACCAGACCCCAACCATCGCCGAAGTTGACTCGCGCACCGTTGATATCAATAACCTCATAGCCGTCATCTATGAATTCCTGCGTCAATCTGTCAACCACGTCGTACTTGGCCTCATCAGCACAATCGACCTGCAAGGTCGGTGTAGAGACATAATACGGCGTCTGAGCGATGATGGAGGACAACGGTTCTTCACGGTGCGAGATGAATTCAGTCAATTTCAAGGCCGCAAATACAGCATCATCAAACCCGTAGTAGGCAGGTTCACCAAAGAAGATATGGCCACTCATCTCCCCTGCCAGTGGTGACTTCTCTTCCCATAGCTTTTGCTTGATGTAGGAGTGTCCCGTTTTCCACATGATGGGTGTTCCACCATGGGCTTCGATGTCCTCAGGTAACGCCTGAGAGCATTTGACATCGAAAATGATCTTGGCCCCGGGATATTTCTCAAGCACCTTTCGCGCAAGAAGGATGAGGTATCGGTCAGGCCAGACAACTTTGCCCTGTTCGTCTGCCGCTCCTAGTCGGTCACCATCACCATCAATAGCAAACCCAACACTCGCCCCCGACTCAACAACTTTCTTCCCCGTATCCTCCATCATTTCGACTAACGAGGGGTTGGGAAAATAGTGTGGGAAGCTCCAGTCCAGATCGCAATACAGTTCCACAACCTCACAACCTACCTCCTGCAAGATTTTCGGTACGATTGCACCGGGTGTCCCGTTACCTGCATTGAACACCACTCGGATTGGGCGAGCGATCTCCACGCGTTTGAGCAGATCAGCGGTGTAGCCAGCAAGGAAATCTTCCAAGCGAATCGTACCGCTTCCAGCGGCAAACTGCTCGTTGATGGTGAGTTCGTGGAGTTCTTTCATCTCAGCGGGTCCCAGTGTTTGTGAGTACCCAAGGGCCAGCTTGAACCCACTCCATCCGCTGGGGTTGTGAGACGCCGTGACCATGACTCCCCCTTGGGCCTGATAGTGGTATTGGGCTGAGTACATCATCGGTGTCAGGATCATCCCCAGATTGATGACGTTTACGCCAGTCGAAACAAGTCCCTGGATTACTACCTCCGTGACCCACTCGGAACTTCGTCTATAGTCATGTCCCACCACTGCGATGTCTACGCTGCGCCGACGGAGCATTGTTCCATAGGCCTTTGCAATGATGCCAATCGTGTATTCGTTGAGTTCCTCGTCATTTACTCGTCCGCGAAGATCATACTCGCGAAACATGCTTTGTTTTAGCCTTGCCATACTTCCCCCGTTTTGGAGGTACTCCCTCAAGTCCTCGTGAGATTATCTAATCGGCAATTTGTCAACCCTACACCATCTAAAACGATCGGGACAACCCGTTCAACCTTCATTTGGCTGGCCCTCTACTTACGCAATTGATTCCAGATCCCAGCAGCGCCTACCACACCAGCTTCGTCTCCAAGTTGCCCGAATTCGATCTGAGCAGCCTCATAAATAGGAGGATACGTTCGCTTGCGTGCCTCCTCGCGGATTATTGACAGCAACCTTTTCCCCATCCTGGTCATCCCGCCAGTGAAAACCACCATGTCGGGATTGAAGCAATTTAACAAGTTGGCTGTCCCAATGCCCAGGTATTTGCCGGTCTGTGCAACGATCTTATCAGCCAGATCATCGCCTGCAACGGCTGCCTCATAGACCGCTTGAGCAGTGAGCGTCACTCGCTCGCCGTTGACCTGAACAGCCAAGATGCTGCTTCGGCCCTGGCGAATCTGCTCGGCACATCGCTGCACCATACCGGCCGCGCCGGCCAGCAGCCCCAAGCACCCCCGGTTGCCGCAGAAACACCGGGGGCCATCCGGATCAACCGTCATGTGGCCGAACTCGGCCGCGTTGTCACTACTCCCATGGAACAGCCGACCGTTCAGTATCGCCCCTCCGCCAATCCCAGTACCCAGCGTCATACCAACTACGTTGTGCATACCCCGTGCGACGCCAGTCCACCATTCGCCAAAGATGGCAGCATTAGCGTCATTGTCCAGAATGACAGGCAGTTCGACGGCCCGCGAAACGGATTCAGCCAAGGGCACCTCCCGCCAAGTGGGCATAACGGAGGAGGAGACGAAGTATCCGGTTTGGCGATTGACCAAGCCACAAGCGCCGATGACAACGCCGGCAATTTCCTCGCCCGGCTGATCACTTTCCTCGATGGCTTTCACGACCACATCAGCGATCCGGCCGACGACCGAACTTGCTCCCTCACGTGCGTGGGTAGGCTGCCTAACAAAAGACAGTAATCGCCCATCAGTATCGCACACCCCGGCTTTCAAGTTTGTGCTACCAAAGTCTACGCCAACAATGTACTGGTTCACCGTTGTCACCACCAGCGTCCTTCAAATGGCCTATGGATGATGAGCGGTTTAAGGAACCCTATTGCTTTGGTCACACCATCTTCACGGCTCATCGTGGCATCTTCGTGCTCGACGGCAAGAACATAGTCGTAGTCTACAAGGCGTAGTTCGGTCAACAGTCTTTTCCAAGGTACATCTCCCCAACCCGGAATGCGGAACCGAAACCCTCGATCAATGCGTCCCCAGTCGCCGTGGGCCAGCAGTCCGGACCGGCGAACGTTGTGTGGAACGATTTCGCCATCTTTGGCATGAACGTGCAGGATGCGGTCGCCTAGCACCTGGACAAACACAACCGGGTCCACACCGGCTAGCAGCAGATTCGCCGGATCGAGATTGAATCCCCACTCTGGTCGACCGTCCAAGAGTTTCACAGTCAGCCCAGCCGTTTCAATATTATAGGCATATTCTTTGGGGTGACACTCATGGGCAAACTTCACGCCATAGCTGGCAAACGAGTCCAAAATCTCCCCCCACCGCTCAACGAATGTGTCGGCCATCTCTTCCCAGCCCTTCTCGTTGGGCCACGGGAACCAGCGAGAGTAGTCCTCGCAACCACAAAACCCACATACCACTGGCACCTCCAACGCATTTGCCACCTGTGCAGTTTTCTTCATACGTTCAATGCCATAACGCACTTTTTCATCTGGTGTTCCACGGAAAATACCATCGGTGTCACGATGATGTGGCCCCAAGACCAGTTGTCCCTCAGCGTGGTTACCTACTGCTGAGATAACCAACCCATAGCTCGCGATCTTCTTCCGCAGCCGGGCTGCGTTGTCACCCTGCAGTAATTCATCCAAATCAAGCTGGCCACCTGCGCGCTCCACGCCAATCTCGACAGTCTCATACCCGTGCTCCACTGCACGACGCAACGCATCGTCAAGCGACAAGTGCCCATAAACACTCAGCACCAAGCCAATCTTCATTGTGCGATCTCCTTGGCGATTGCTCCCCCTCCGCCGTGCTGAGCGATCTCATAATCCGTGATAAGGGCTGATAATGCATCATGCGCGCTTCGCAACATCTCACGTACAGGCAATTCAAACAGACACGCTTCTCCGCAGTAGCCGGAGCAAGCCGAACATATCTCAGCGGGAAGGCCCAGCCGCCGATATTCGGCCTTGGCCCAATGGCCGCTCTTATACATTGCGCGATAGCGCTCTAATCGCAATATGTCTGATATTGGCACAGCGGCCGGGCAGAGGGAGATACAGCGATCACCGCACTCGAGGCGGCATAGGAGATCTCCTAGATACAAAGAGCCTTCAACCAGTCGTTGCTGTTCCTCCTTACCCATCTGCTCAAACATTAACGTTTCCGCAATATCGATCTGCACCTGCTTTACCGTGCTCATCCCAACAACCAGACTGTCAGACGGTTGCCCAAGCGCAAATCGTAACGCGGTTACCGCATGTTCGCTGAGTTGTCCGCCGGCTATCGCTTTCATGGCGATCATACCCACATCAAACTGCTTGGCAACCGGCAAGACCTCACGGAATATCCATGGATCGAGCACATTGCATGGAACTTCTACAACGTCAAACTTGCCAGTCCCCAGCGCCGTGCGTAGCAACTCGGGCCGATGGCCTGCTATGCCAACGAAGCCAATCTTGCCTTCCGCCTGGGCCTGCCTCAGACCCTCCAGTGCCCCATCTGGAGAAAGCACGGCTTGCAGCTCGTCCTCCCATTGTACATGATGAATAAGATAGACATCAATATAGTCAGTAAGCAAAGCACGCAGGCTCTCATCTACATCGGCGGACACGCTGGCTGCATCGCGCCGTAGCGTTTTGCTCACGAAATAGCATTCCGAGCAACGGCCTTGGAGTGCAGTCCCAATTCGAGCCTCGTTATCGCCGTACCAACGTGCTGTTTCGAACAGCCTGATGCCATTCTCAAATGCGGCCTCAATGACACGTTCGGCGGCCAGTGGCCCATCCCCTCCCCACTGACGCAGGTACCGGTCCACCACACCTAACCCGCCGAATCCTAGTCGAGGAACCCGCAAGCCCGTTCGGCCTAGTCTGCGCAGGTCCATAGGGACTTCTCACTTCCCACTTGCTCTTTCGCAGAGGCCAACCTCGATGACCAGAATGCTCAATTCACTATCCGAGTCATTTTCCAACCCGTGTGTCCCGCCCGGCCGGTTCAAGATTAGATCGCCCCGGCTTACCCGGCGTCGCTCACCGTCCACTGTCATCACTCCCTCGCCTTCAAGTATGAAATAGAGTTCCTCATCCTCGCCATGACGATGTAGGCCAATGGAACTGCCGGGCGGCAGCACAGCATAGTCTACAAAGTGCCAGGGCCCCACAAAGTCAGGACTGACCAGCGGACGAGAGATGGATACCTGCCCCTTTCCTCCGTGCACCTGCTCTTCTCGCTGGTCAGCCGCAAGTATACTTCGCACGATCATGTTATGCTTCCCCCACCAAGTAATGTTCCAAATCAGCCCTCGACAGATCGTCAGTGAATGCACAGTTGCCAATCCCGGATGGCATAACCAGATGTATCCTGCCGTTGCGTATTGCCCGGACAACAGAAAGCGCCTCGCAAACCTGGGATGGAGAGAGGTCTGGTGCGCAAACGGGCAATCCGACGCGATTCATCAGCCCTAGAATGCGGTCAGCCGTTCGTCTGTCACACACCCCGCGTGTGCACGCGATCCGTGTAGCGATCGACATACCTATGGCAATCGCATCCCCGTGCATAATACCACGATATGCCAGAAGCGACTCAATTGCATGTCCGATAGCGTGTCCAAAGTTCAGCACCCGCTGTAATTGCTTCTCATACGGATCCTGTGAGACCAACCTGATTTTGGCCACTACGGCCATCACAACCACCTCAGTTAGTGTGTCAAGATCGCCAGCCAGCAATGCTTGGGCTTGCTGCTCAATGAACTCAAATAGCTGCGGCGAGGCAACGACCGCAACTTTGATCGCCTCAGCCAAGCCCTGACGGATCTCCTTGACCGGTAGGGTTCGCAACACATCTGGATCAATGCATACAAGTAGCGGGTGGTTAAAAAAACCAATCAGATTCTTCGCACGCTCATGATTCACAGCGACCTTACCACCAATAGCCGCATCAAGTTGCGCCAGGAGAGTGGTAGGTACATTTGTATAAGGTACACTACGCATATAAGTCGCAGCTACAAACCCAGCCAAGTCGGTGATCACCCCTCCACCAAGCGCCACGATTAAATCTCGCCGTCGGAAATTCAGGTCCGTTAGTTGCTCCCACAAGCTGACAGCCGACTTCAACGACTTAGATAGCTCACCAGCTGGGACGTCCAGAATGTCGCACAGAAAACCCGAGCTAGTGATACTTTTCGCTAACTGGTCGGCATACAATGCTCTCACATGCCGATCAGTCACGATCACGGCACGCTTTGACTCAGGGTAGCTATCCCGCAGCCGCGTGCCCACATGCTTCAATACGCCGCGCTCAACAATTACATCACATCTCTCTGACCGACAGGCTTCGAGTCGGTAATGCATCATTCGCCAGTATCCCTGTCAAATGCCAAACGGTCTCCGCAAACAGGTCTCCACAATAGGAATTAGCTCACTCAGGGTCTGGATGCAGTAGTCACACAAAATGCCCTGCTCGGCTCGCACCAGTTCGTCTCGTTTTGTCCCGACCATCACGGTGCACATCCCTACTTCGCGTGCGCCATCAAGCTCACGATCGTTGCCGTCACCCACAAAAAGGCACGCCGACGGCAAAACGGTCAACCGCTTACAGGCAGTCAAGTAGATCTCCGGATCAGGCTTACGCACGCCGATGGCATACGAGAACACAACGGTGTCAAAGAGAGTACGGATAGAGAGAATCTTCGGCACCTCGCGGGTCGAAAGTGAAGCATTGGTAACCAGACCCAATTTCAAACCCTTGTTCTTGAGGCGCATCAATACTTCACGAGTATCAGGGAACAAATGAACCTGCTGCTCTTGTAGATCAAGTTCCAGTTGGCTCAACCGATGGATGAGTTGCCGTGTTGGGTCCACGCCGAGGTCGCGCAACACGCGTGCCGCGCGCTCCTCAGTCGTCAGTACCTCGCCTCTGGCAGCCGGGCGAGTGTATTGCTTCCACTGAGCGACAAACGCATCAGCAGGCACCCCGGCCTCGGCGGCCATTTGCGCTTTGGTTCGGAGATAGTCCTCAATCTCAATGTAGGCCAAAGTGTCGTACAGATCGAACAATACAGCCTCGAACATCCTCCTTTCACCCCCACTGGTCAAGCAGTGCCCTGAACTCTTGAATATGTGGCGATTGGATTGCTTCCAGAACATAAATGGCTTGGAGGAGCAAGTCCCGTGCCTGGGTTCGGTCACCCTTTTTGAAAGCCAGCCGTGCCAGCAACCGGAGCGTGAGTGCCTCTCCGTAACGGCACTTCAACTCCCTGGCCATTCTCAGACTCTCTTGGCATAGCTGTTCAGCTTGCCCGTAATCGCCTCGTTCAAACGCAACTGAACTCAGATTGTACTTGACTGAGGAGATGCCTTTTCGATTGCCCAATTTCTCAAACAGTTCGAGACTCTGCCTGAAGTAGGCAAATGCTTTGTTTAGATTTTCCTCTTCCTGGGCCACCATGCCAAGTTGGCGTAGAGCACGCGCTCTGCTGCGTTGGTTCGTTTCAGCTTTCAGGACTTCCCCCAGCAGACGACGTGCCTCATCAAAGTAACGGTCCTTTTCTACCCTCGGTGCATAGTGTCCTTGCATTCGCGCCACAGCGGCTAATCGCCGCTGAGTGCGCGCGATAGCCGCCACATCACCGCGCGCCAACTCTTCACGCAATGTTTGCTCTAGACATCGGCGTGCTTCATCACAGGCTCCCTCATGATATGCCACTACTCCCACCAGGTGTCGTGAGAGCGAGATCAGATCCGGCTTGCCCAATTCCTCCGAAAATGCCAAGCTGCGCTCGTAGAGTTCGCGGGCCCTGGAGTAGTTGTCTTCGTCGTCTTCAATGTAGCCTAAACGATGCAGAATTTGGATCACACGCCGTGTCTGGCCCAGTGTTTCAAACTTGGCGAGAGCCGTCTGATAACACGATCGAGCGTCATCGTTCTTACCCTGCCAATAGTAGAATAAGCCAAGATCGGCACTGAAGCGAGCCTCAAGAGCTGCATCGTCCAACTTTTCCGCGGCAACAAGTGCCCGCTGAATGAGTTCAACACCCTCTTCCCAATACCCACGTTGGGCCAGGAACCCATAGTAAGCATTGAAACCGAGCAAAGCCTCTGTCAATCCAACAAGCAGATGCCACTGTTCAGCCTGATGGGTCCAATCCAAGACAATCAGGATATTTGGCCTCTCCAGTTCGAGTACATCGAAATCCCGTTGATGTAGGCGGGCCAGGTCAACATAGTAATTCGCCATACGGTGATAAGCATCGGGATCCTCTAACTTCTCCTGGGCGAAACACTTAAGCAGAGGGTGAAGGACATATCGTGCACTCCCTAGCGGCTTGACTAAAGAAAGCGCGATCAAACGCATCAAACGATCTTCTGCCTGTGGATCGGTATTGACTGCTTGCACTGCGTCTAGGCTAAATCCCTGCTCGCTAAACACACTCAAAAGGGCAAAAGCCCTCTGGTCTTCGGCGCTAAGCGTCTCATAAGTTGACTGAAAAGCGGCACGCACGCTCCTGTTACCATTGATCTCAAGCCGAAGCGCATTTAGCATTGCTTGGTCAATCCGCTGCAACAAGCGACTCAAGTCGACACGCAATATCTCCGCTTGGCTAGACGCCAGTACCACAGCCAACGGTAGCCGCCCCACCCGCTCGCAGACTTCCTCAGCCAATCTGCGTTCGGTATCATCAAGATCGCGTCCTACAGTCTGCGCGAAAAGCTCTACCGCACCTTCAAGCGGCAACTCTGCCACATCAACGCGCTGGACTCCAGCCAACCTAAGTGCCGATCGGCTGGTAACTATAACCGCTCCTGTGCTGACTACATCGAGGACCTCGGAGATTGGGACGCTTTGCTCTGCATTGTCAAAGATCAAGAGTGCGCGCCTGTGGGTCAAAGCCTTCTGAATGACGATCTTCTTTTGAGGCAACATCAGTCCGCCAACCGCAATTTCAAACGCCGCCGCAATGACATTAAGGATGTCGTCAACGGAGGATTGGCCGACAAATTGCCACACAACGCCATCGGGGAAGTCATCAAGCAGACGATAGGCCGCTTCAATAGCCAAATCTGTCTTACCAACACCTGCCATTCCACAGAGCAACATACCTCGTCGTCCCTTTTCAGTCTTGCGGAATGGTAACCACCGATGTGACTTAAGGGCATTGCTGATCTGCTTCAACTCAGCATCCCGATCAACAAAGTTAACCGGGCGCTGGCGCAGAATCCTAGGTCGGGGGCGAACGGGCCGCTCCCGCCATCGTGACAATAAGTCCTTCTCCCCTAACAGAATCTTATAGAGGTACCACACACCTGTAGCGATGCTGCCCACGACAGCTAACACAGCGAGTAAGGTTGTGGGATTCATTCCGTTCTCCTTCTCAACCTAATTGACGAGAAACCAAAGTCTCCGGCTACTCCACGACGGGAACCCAGAACGAGTACTCATATTTGTACCCTGCATCCATTTCAATAGCTTTGACCGTGATCAGTAGGTCCGCATTCCCTGCACAGGCAAGAGTGTAAGGCCTGTGTTGTAATCTTTGTCGCAATGCAAAGCTATCGACAGTTTCCGTCATGCTCACCACGCCTCTTTGCCTCACGTCGCGGTTGATACGATTTCTGAGCCTCACATCGTCAGGAACGTGAAAGAAAATCTGGTAATCGGGATTTGCTAACAGTTGAAAATCACCCTCTACAATAAGATATTCTACCTTTCCTACCCTTCTGTGGTAGTGATTCTTATCAACGGAGAGGATTTGACCAGTCTCTGGATCGAAGTCGATTATCTTTATAGCAGTACCATCTTCCTCGTCATACACGGGCACGGATTCGGACTCGCCAGGGCGGAGATTCCTGATCCGATTGACCTTCTCCCTCAACAGGTCAAAGCCATACTTCTTTAAGGGGTCTCCACCTTCAAGATACCTTCTCCTGTACTCCCTGGAACCAAGTAGGAAGTCGTCTGTGCCTATTATTCCTGCGCTCTTCAAGGTGTTTACTACCCTTCTTGCTAATGTGCTCTTCCCACTTGCCGCTCCCCCGATCAACGAAATGACCTTCGTTTTCTTTCCTCTTATTTCTCCCAGATAGCCAACGATCTTTAGAGTGGTCCTCTCATCGTCCAGACCCGACACCGCCAAAATGAACCCACGGTTCTTGATAATATCCTGAATAACCTCATCGCTGTTCATTGAGATTTACTCCGCCTATGGACAAGCACAAGCCGTTGATAAGGAAAAGCCGATTGACAAGCAGGTGATGTAATCAAGGGCTCAGATCATATCAACGCGGCTCAGTCAGCCCTTGGGCAGAGAGAGAATATCGCCAATTTCTCGGGGACGTCCAGTCACTACACACGATCATATCCCTTCAGTCTGACCCTCTGTGAGATCACCTCACCTTAACATCGGCTACTACAGGCAAGTGATCCGATGCGCGTCGGGCGGTTGGACTATTTACTACCCAACACTGATACCCTACCAACCTGTCGCGAGGGTACACAAAGATATGATCTATGCGACCGAAAACTTTGGGGTGAGTAGCATCTGGACCTTTGGCCGGTGTCAAGCGCACAAACCCACCTTCGGTCTCCAGCACCGATGCGATACAAGGTTCACTAGCCACGGCGTTGAAGTCGCCTAACAAAAATATCACTTCTCCACGCTCGAGAACGTGTTCCCTTAATAAATCTAGAAGTCGTCTTGCTTGCTTGAAACGAAGGAGTTGAGCTTCCTCAACCCTGCCCAGGAATGGGCAAGAGCCTCTCTCTTGCTCGCGTTCAGCAACCAAAGTCGTGAAGTGCACACCAACAACGAATGGGAAGATAGGTGGTTTGTTGATCCGAGCGATTAGCGCGTACCTGGGTTCCGTATCTCGATTTCCCTGGTAGAGCGGTGTTTGATAGAGTGGCACGTTCCTCGGCACGCCAGGCTTCAAGGGGTCGCCCAGCCGCACAAACTCCCAACGGGAGAGTATAGCATTGCCCGTTCTCCAATCTTGCCAATCGCTGAAAATACCGTGGACAAACAGGGGTTGTTGTACATGCATGTGCTCCCGCATAGAAACAGTCGCCCCGAAGTAAGTATGCTTCCCAGATTCTATGGCTTGAGCGATTTGGTCGAGAGCACTGTGCCAGACACCGTCTGCGTCCTGGAGCTCTACCGCCTCCTGAATAACCAAGATGTCAGGTGAGGCTTCCCTGACCACTTCGATGACATCACCAAGCAGCGAGCCGAAGTCCTTCCTCCCTCCTCCTATGTTGTATGTCATCAGCCGAAACTGTGATTCCTGTTGCTTGCCCATGTCTCCCCACGGTCATCAAGTGATCGCTTGCTTGGCGACAGCCATAAACGCTTCCGCTTCTCGCTCTAGCGTTTGCTGGTCGTGTTCTTCGCCGGCTCGGATATTCAGTCGCAGCTTACTCTCCGTTCCTGAGTACCTTAACGTCACGTCAACGTTTTCGCCCAGCGATGCATGCAGGCGTCCAAGTGCCTCCTGGATCTCTGAAATCGTCTGCAACGGCGGCTTGCTGGGAACCTCGATACTGACCAGGTATTCGGGGAACTCGCGCATACACGCCGCCAGCGCAGCAAGGCTCTGACTCGGCTCACGCGCAACCACCTTTAACACCGCCAGGGCGGTATAGATGCCATCCCCCGTGGTCTGCCCGTCCCTGAGCACAATGATGTGACCCGATTGCTCCCCTCCCAGCGCATAATTCTCCTCGATCATGCGCTGCAACACAAACCGGTCACCCACAGACGTCTCTTCCAGACGAACGCCGACTTCTTCCAACGATGCTTTGAGACCCCAGTTACTCATGGGCGTACTGACCACGGCATTGTTGGTCAACAACCCCTTCCGTTTCATATCGCGGGCCAGGACCGCCATCATCGCGTCCCCGTTGACATAGCCGCCCTTTTCGCTAACCAACATGACCCGGTCGCCATCGCCGTCGAAAGCGATACCTGCGAGGGCCTCTGCCCTCAAGACAGCGGTGCGGAGAGACTCAGGTTGGATGTACTCATAGTGCTCATTGATGTTGACCCCATCCGGCGCGTTCTCTATCGCGACGACGTCGAAGCCCAGACGGCGAAAAACTTCTGGCGCAATGTCCGATGTCGCGCCATTGGCACAATCCAGCACAACGCGCTTCCCTTGCAGAGAATCGTCTTCCCCCCACACGTCAACGAGATGAGCGATATAATCCTGCCGCCAGTCGCTGGCATCCCAGCTTCGACCTAGCCTCTCTGCATCCGCTACCTCAAATCCGGCATCGTTATCCAGCAACAACCGTTCGATCTCCAACTCCATCTCGTCAGGGATCTTGAAGCCATCAGCCCCGAAGATCTTGATCCCGTTGTGATCGAAAGGGTTATGCGAGGCGGAAATCACGATACCCAATTGCGCTTGATGCGTTCGAGCCAGGTAGGCCACACCTGGCGTCGTGATGACCCCTGCCAGCATGACATCAACACCCTGCGACATCAACCCGGCAGCCAATGCGCTTTCCAACATACAGCCAGACACCCTGGTGTCCCGACCGATCACGACTTTGGGCCTGGCACCCCTGTTGTGCCTCACCATCTGAGCCGCAGCCTTTCCCATTTGAAGGACGAAATCTACCGTGAGAGGCCATTGGCTGGCCACGCTGCGAATACCATCCGTTCCAAACAACCTGCCCATTATACCTGTTCCTAAAGATCGTGCTCGCTGCGCACCAGTTCCATATCGGCACCCACCATCATCCGCACCAGTTCACGGAAGGAGATTTTCGGCTCCCATCCCAGAACCTTACGCGCTTTGCTAGCATCGCCCACCAACAGATCCACCTCCGCCGGCCGCATGAAGCGGGGATCCTGTACCACGTACTCCTGCCAATCCAGGTCCACGTACCCGAATGCCTCCTCGCACATCTCGCGGATGGAGTGAGTCTTCTCTGTGGCGATCACGTAGTCATCCGGCGCGGGCCGCTGGAGCATCATCCACATCGCCCCCACGTAGTCGCCTGCAAAGCCAATATCGCGGCAGGAGTCCAGGTTGCCCAGCCGGAGTTCTTTGGCCAGCCCCAGTTTAATCTTCGCCACCCCGTGGGCGATCTTGCGCAGGACGAACTCCAGGCCCCGGCGAGGGCTGGTGTGATTGAACAGGATGCCGGAGGTGGCGTGCAGGCCATAGGACTCCCGGTAGTTGACGGTGATCCAGTGACCGTATGCCTTGGCGACGCCGTAGGGACTGCGGGGATAGAAGGGGGTATTCTCGTTCTGCGGCACCTCGCGTACCTTGCCGAACATCTCCGATGAGCTGGCTTGATAGAAGCGCATGCTCTCATCTACCGCGCGAACCGCCTCCAGAATGCGGGTCACCCCAAGGGCAGTCACCTCGCCGGTGAAAACTGGCTGCTGCCAGGAAGTGGGGACGAAGGACTGGGCCGCCAAATTGTAGACCTCGTCGGGCTGATGCTCCTGGAGGACGCTGATCAGCGACCCTTGGTCCAGCAAGTCGCCGGAGACCAGCGTGATTTTATCCTGAATGTGCTGGACGCGGGAGAAGTTCACCGTGCTAGTGCGCCGCACCATGCCGATGACTTCGTATCCCTTCTCCAGCAAGAACTCGGCCAGGTAGGAACCATCCTGGCCGGTGACACCTGTGATCAGTGCTTTGGGCATCAATCCTCCTTTTGTCCAATCTACTCGGGCTTGTGTGTGAAGTGCTTCTCAGGCACGTGTTTCAATACGATTGCCTCCAACATATCCAGATGTTGCAGATTGATGAAGTAGTGGCAGTGCTCCACCAGTCGTTCCAAATCCCGCTTTCTCGCCAGCCAGCCACCGCCATCCACAAAGTTCACGAAGACCCTGTTCTCTCTGTAACGGCTATTGTTGCGGCAGACCCGCTCATAGGCAGATAGCATGTCCTTTGCTTTCGTTGTCTGGCCACTGCTCGTCGTTTCTTGAAAAGAGCTCATGATAATCACCCAGGGATCCTCGGTATCGGGCACAGCAAAATCAATGTCCGTCTCAATGATTCTGGAGCGTCCCTTGCCATAGCCTACGCCATACCTGGTTGCGATTTCCTCCAGTTTCTCTCGTATCTTCTCTTCAACCCTGTGCCCTTTCCGAGCCCCATAAGTGCCGATCAGCGCTCTCTTGTAGCGTATCCGCCTGGCAGCCTGAGAACTGCCCTTGATTTCACGATAGTTGAGCGTGTCCAGATAATAGCGGGGAATGTATGGCTCCAGTTCTCTGTCCCGCTTGCCGTCAACCAGCAGCTCCGCGATCAAACGCGCAAAGTCCGACTCGCATGCAACCTTGCTCTTGATTTTGCCGATACTCCACTCGCGGTCGAAATCACCTGGAATGCGGCGTAACTTTCGCAATAACGAGATAATGCGCATGAACTTCTCTTCGGAGAGCCCGATGTCTTTCAAGATCACATCCAGTGCATTACCCTTCTGACTGAGAAAATGGGCTATGTCAGCCACGTTGATCTCCGCTGTTTCTGATACACGCCGGTCCTGTGCCGTCTCCAGCAAGGCTTCCACCTTGGCCTCGATTTCCCGTTCCAGTTCTTCGTCCACGAGAAAGATGACCGAACAGTCCCAGGCTTCCTGAAAAGAGATTTTGCGGGCCTCGATCACGACTGTACCTCCAGTTTAGCCGCTTTCAGCGCCTTGCCCCACGTCGGAAACAGATCGAAGAATACTTCCAGATCATACTGACTCATCTTCCGCACATCCTCTGGTGTTGGCAAACGGCCCAACTTCGCTGCCAGATCGCGCAATTCCAACTGCAGTTCCTTCTTGGTGTACTTCCGCTGTGGCTTGTGTACGCTCTCGCGTTCTACGTAGCCCTTACGCTTTACCTCGGCGATCTTCTCCCTCGTCATCTGCACATATTTCCGATCAATATCAATCGCCACGTAGCGCCGCCCTAACTTGACGGCGGTGACCGGGGTCGTGCCCGTACCACAGAGCGCATCCAGCACCACGTCACCCTCGTTGGTGGAGAGACGGATGATGCGCTCCATCAGCGTGTCGGGCAACTGGCAAGGATGATGATCCCGGTCGCGCTTATGCTTGATACGATGGATGTCCCACCAGATGTCGGTCAAGGGCATCTTGTCGTCAGTTCCCATCGCCTTACGCTTGCGGATACACGAGGGGCGCAGGCAATAGTAGCGGGCATCCAACTCTCCTACCTCATCGTAATTAAAGGTGAAATCTGTCGGATGTTTGGTGTAAAACAGCAGTCCATAGTGGGCCGGCATCAACTTGCCCCGTGGTTCGGACAGCGCGTCCCACACAATCCAGTTTTGAAAGTAGAGCCGCCGATTGAGAAACACGGCGTGATACATCGTCCACCGGGGCAGATTCAGCACATACAACGAACCGGTGGGTTTCAATATCCGCACGTACTCCTGCAACCAGGCGTTGCACCACTTGACGTACTCTTCATCTGCCCGTTCGTCGTCGTAGACGTGGTATGCTTTGTCGAGATTGTACGGTGGGTCGGCGAAAACGAGGTCTATGGAGTCATCGGGATATTGCTTGAGTATCTCTACTGCATCACCATGATGGACGACGTTGAACATTCTCCCCCCCTGCCCCCCCCTAATAGAGGGGGATGGGAGGGTGTTGGCAATGTTGCTGTATTCTACGTCCGGCTCCAGGAAACTGGGCAATCTGTACTGAACGGCCGGCTCTGCCACAACTCTATCGGCAGCGATTCCTTCTTTGGGACCAATGATGCCTTTGACCTCGCTAGCAGGCACCTGGATACCCGTTTGCTGAAACAGGTCGGCTTTTCCCTCCTTGCGGCTCAGCCCCGAGCCCAGCGAAGGAGACTCAAAATCCAACATCCGCAGGATGGTATCGAGAACAGGAGCAGAGACTTGTGTGTAGTTATTTGCCTGGGGCAGGTCTGTCCATACGTCGGAGATAACGTAGCCGTCAGGATGCATCAAATGCGTTTTGCCGCCCCAGTCCTTGAGCGTCCTTTTACAGAAAGCACAGTATTGATGCGGAAAGCGCGTTCGCCTCACGTTGAAACGACCATCGCCTTTGGTGAACAAAAGTATAGCCGCATGCGCCGAGGGCAGGCCGCTATCTCTGGGCTGTATCGTGGACTCAATCGCAATCCAATACTTGAAGTTCAGATATCGGTCGAGATAGACACCCAACTCCGGCAAATATTCGGGGCGCCCCTGTACGAAAAGCAGTCCTCTGTTGTTCAGTACCCGCACGCACTCACCCAGGGTCACCTTGAGCCTGTCGGTGTTGAGCTGGTTGAATGCAGCGGTGACCACCACAATAAAGTCGAAAGCATTACTCCTTGCCTCTTTCAGCGTTCGGTTGAAACTTCTTCTGTCTGGATATGTGACGTGCATAGACTTATCTCTTGTCTACTTGTCTACTTGTTTCCTCCAATACTCCAGCGTATCCCGCAGCGTCTGCTCGAATGGGATCTGAGGCTCCCAGCCGGTCAGTCGGTGGAACTTCTCCGCGCTGCCGTAGACCACCGGCACATCCACAGGCCGGTAGAGAGCCGAGTCCCTCTCGACTCTGATCTCCACCCGGGCATAACTCAAGAGCGTCTCCAGCAAGCCGCGCACCGACCAGGGCCGACCGGAGGCCAGGTTGTACACCTCCCCCGGCTCACCCTGGGTCACCGCTAAGTGGTAGGCCCGCACGATGTCCCGCACATCGGTGAAGTCGCGGGCCGCGTCCAGGTTACCCACTTTCACCAACGGCTCTTGCAGGCCGGCCTCGATGCGAGCGATCTGACTGGCGAAAGCCGGAACGACGAAGCGAGGGGACTGACCGGGGCCAGTGTGGTTGAATGGGCGCACCCGCACGACAGGTATCCCATAAGCCAGATAATACTGAAGCCCCAAGAAATCCTGGGCGACCTTGCTCACTGCGTAGGGGTTATTGGGCCGCAGTGGGCTTTTCTCAGTTTGAGGCAACTCCTCTGGCTCCGGCGCGCCATACTCCTCGTTGGAGCCGATCACCAGAACTCGCACTATGCGCCCCGACCGCCACACCGCCTCCAGCAAGTTCAGTTCCGCGCGGATGTTGTTCTCCAGCGTATCCCACGGGTCCGCAAAAGAGGTGGGAACAAACGATTGAGCAGCCAGGTGGAAGATGACATCGGGCTGCATCTCGTCCACGAGCGCCCGCACGCCCTCTGGATCGCGCAGGTCAGCGTACTCGAGCCGCAGGCACGGATCCGACGACTGGGCCTCGACTGGCTGGGGATAGACTGTACCTCTCAACTCCCAGTTGGTGTGCGCCAACAGATAAGCACACAGATGCCTTCCCACGAACCCACCCGCCCCGGTAACCAACGCTCGCAACGCTTGCCTCCTTGAACGAGGCAGATTATACCCCACTTTCCCATCCCTGCCAACCGATATATAATCTTCCCACTTGTTGGATGGAACTTCCGGACAAATGGCCCGACGTGCGCTCCTGCTTATCGCTCTGTTTCTCTGTCTGCTATCCCTGTTCCTGATCTACCAGGCACAGCGCGACCCACCGCCGCCACTCAACCGCGTCGCTGCCTGGATGCCCACCTCGTGGGATGGCGGACGCGCCCGTACCTCCTGGGAGATCAATCGCGCTCACATCCAGGAACTCTCCCCGGTCTGGTATCAACTCGACCCCAACGGCGATGGCTCCATCACCCCCTACGCCGGAGCGCGAGACAGTGCGCTGGTGGAAGAGGCCCACGTCCAGTCCACCCTCGTCGCCCCGCTCATCAACAACCACTACGCCGGCACCGGCTTCGACGCCACCCCGGTCAGCGCGATGATCCACGACCCGGCCCGCCGTGCCGCCCACATCAACACACTGGTGAACGAGACCCTGACCTATGGCTATGACGGGGTGGACATTGACTACGAATCTCTGAACGGCCTCGCCGACCGGGACGATTACAGCCTGTTTATCGAGGAGTTGGCGGCGGTGCTTCACGCCCATGGCAAGCTGCTCTTCATCGCCGTGCACCCCAAGACGGGCGAGCCGGGCTCCTGGGACGGCCCCCAGGCACAGGACTGGGCGCGCATCGGGGCCGCCGTAGATCGCTTCCGCGTGATGACCTACGGCTACCACTGGCCCACGAGCAAGCCTGGCCCCATCGCGCCCTTGTGGTGGATGGAGGACGTGATGGACTTCGCCACCTCCGTCGTCCCACCCAACCGGGTCTACCTGGGGCTTCACTTCTACGGGTACGACTGGGTGAGCGGCTCAAGCAACAGCCTGGTGTGGGAGGACGTGCAGGCGCTCATCAGCGCCCACGGGGTGACCCCTCAGTGGCGGGAGGCCGAGGGGTGGGGGCATACCATCGCCGAACCCTGGTTCACCTACACCGACGGCGCGGGTCGCTTGCACGAGGTGTGGTACGCCGATGGGGCAAGCATCGCAGTGCGGCTGGAGTTGGTGCGGAAGTACGGCCTGGGCGGCGTCGCGATATGGCGACTGGGCGGCGAGGACCCGGCCAACTGGTCGGCCATCGCCACCACACTCCGCTCCACCAGCCAGCAGGAGTGAACCAGCAGAGGGGTACAGCACACTTGACAAACAATGGGATATGCTAAGTACAGCGATGCATAGATTCGTTCCGAGTTCCCCGTTCGCCACGCCGCTGAGCTTGCCGGCCCAGAGGTGAGCACAGAGCCAGAAGGCCATGCGGACTGTTCCAGTCCGAGCGTACCTGAACAACCCTTCGACAGGCTCAGGACATCGCTTCAGAGAGACCATCCACCGATCCCGCCATGGTGGGGCTGGGATATGCAGGTGGAATGGGTTTGCCGGCGCTCTGCAAGAGTTGGCAGAGGGGCTGGGGATTCGGGCTGTCGCACGCATCCACAGTGTGAAGCCCGACGTTGGACGAGTTGTGGACCTTCGTGTACAAGAAGGAACGGATGTTGAAGGAGTGAGAGAAGCTGCACAGCCCCGTCGGCCTGAAACAAGCGTTGGAAGAGCATGCCAGCCTGCTGCCAGGTGGTTAGATGACGATCGTTGTACTGGAACTCGAAGACCGCCACGTAGAGCGGCAAGTAGACCTTGGACACCCCACGGAAGGTGCGCAAGTAGGGCCGCAGCAAGGACCAAATCGCCTCGGCGGTGTTGCAATGGACGCTGCCTCGGGCGTACTCTCCGGCCGAATGGTTGACACTGCGAGCAGTTGGTCTTTTTGCAGGTTGGTCAGCACCCGCAGACGAATGGGGCCTCCCCGCTTCACCAGCACCACAATAGGGGGCTTGTCGTTTTCCCACCTTCCCCGCCCCCGCCGCTTCTGACGGCGACGGCGGGAAGGACGAGGCGGTTCCAGACCGTTCGGATGCCCCTTGTAGCCGCTGATATGGTAGATCTCATCCGCCTCCACCTCGCCGGTCAATGACTCTTGGGGCCGCTGTTGGTAGAGTACCACGCCGGTGGCCGCGTGGAAGAGGTCTGGGTGGCCTGCCGCCTGGCACGTCAAGCAGCGGTGATATTGCAGACCCGCCTCGGTGCAGCGATCCAGCGGCTGAACATCCCGACTCCCGCAGCGCGGGCAGACTACTCCCGCTGCCTAACGCACCTGCTCGAAGAGGTCACGCAAGCCGCCGGGTCCAGCAAGGTGTGGATGCTGTCCGGCCATCCCTTGGGCGGTTGCCCCTCTTCCCCCTCCTCAGCCGCCTGAGGGGTCGCCGAGGAGGTGGCCGGTGTTGCCGTCGGCGCGGCAACCGGCGAGGACGGCGGCGCGGTGGTGGCCGACGCGGCAGGAGGCGCACCTGATACACGACCAGAGCTCCCAAGTCCCCCACCAGCATCCATACCATGCACATAGGCCCACTGGGCTCTGCTGGCTTCCCAGGAGCAGGGCCGCCGGATGCTGGAATCTTGACTTGCCCCCCCTGACGTGTTATAATCTCCTCGCTCCTGAATAACTAGGTTGTAGCATCTCCGAGCCTCGCCGCCTAAAGGCCAAAGCAAAGCCGGCCTATGGAACGAGGCCGGCAGGGTATAGTTGGAAACGGCTATGCCTCCCGTGTTTGGAAAGGGGATGCGCCGACGAGCGATATGTGTGCGGCGTCTCCTTGTGGAGATGGTCGTGGCGCACACGGAATGCGGTATGTAACGGCGTCCCCTTCCTGGGACGCCGTTCTTTTGCTGAGAGGGTTTTGGCTTCCATCCACAGTAGGGGGAAGAGGACACACAATGGAACAAGGCACACTCTGGACATCCATAGTCCTGATGATCGCACTGGCCCTGGCGGCCGGCTGTAACCCGGCACAGCCGGCGTCGCCGACCGAAGCGGAGGGCAAGTTGATCATCTTCCACGCCGGCAGCCTGACCGTGCCAGTGGACGAGCTGACCGAGGCGTTCCAGGCCCGGCATCCGGGCGTGACCTTCGAGACCGAGGCCGCCGGTAGCCGCACCACTGCCCGCAAGGTCAGCGAGTTGGGCCGCGAGGCCGACCTCGTCATGTCGGCCGACTACACGGTCATTGACAACTTGCTGATCCCCAACTTCGCCGACTGGAACGTCCAATTCGCCCGCAACGCGATGGTCATCGCCCACACCGACCGGTCGCAGTACGCCAGCGAGATCAACGGCGACAACTGGTACGAAATCCTCACCCGCGACGGGGTGGTCTACGGCCACTCGGACCCGGACGCCGACCCCTGCGGCTACCGCACGCTGCTGGTGTGGCAACTGGCCGAGGCGCACTATGGCGTGCCTGGGCTTTACGAGACGCTGGAAGAACACTGCCCGCCGGAGAACGTGCGCCCCAAAGAGACTGACTTGATCGCGCTCCTGCAATCGGGCGATATGGACTATGCTTTCGAGTATCGCTCAATCGCCGTGCAGCATGGGTTAAAGTTCGTCGAACTGCCGGACGAGATCAACCTGAGCCGCGTCGAGCACGCCAGCTTTTACGGCCAGGCGTCCGTGGAGATCGCGGGCAAGGAGCCAGGGACGACGACGACGATGGCGGGCAAGCCCATCGTCTACGGCGTGACTGTCCCCAGGAATGCGCCCAGCCCGGACCTGGCGCTTGAGTTCGTCAAGTTCCTCATCGGCCCGGAGGGGCAGGCGATTATGGAGGCACAGGGCCAGCCGCCCATCGTGCCGCCGGTCGCGGTGGATAAAGGCGCGCTGCCGGTGGAGTTGCAAGCGATGGTCAAATAGACAAGTATTCCGTATTGCGTATTTCGTGGCAACAACCGATACGGAATACGCAGTACGCAATACGCAGCAGCCATGAAAGCTCTGTTCACCGACAAAATGCATGCCTTGTTCGCCCTTCTCGGCGCGCTGCTGGTGCTCTTTATCGCCGTGCCGTTGCTGCGAACAGTCGCGGCCTCCAGCCCGGCCCTCCTCTGGCAGACGCTCCTGGACGAGGAGGTACGCGCTTCGATTGGGCTGACCTTCTACGCTTCTCTCATCGCCACCGTGCTGGCCTTTGTCACCGGCGTGCCGCTGGCCTACTTGCTGGCCCGGGCGAACTTCCCCGGCAAGCGGCTGGTCGAGGGCCTCGTTAACCTGCCCATCGTCGTGCCCCACTCGGCGGCGGGCATCGCGCTATTGATGGTCTTCGGGCGGCGCGCGCTCTTGGGTCGGGTGTTCGGCCTCTTCGGCCTCAAGTTCGTCTCCGCCGTACCGGGTATCGTCGCCGCGATGCTCTTCGTCAGCCTCTCGTTCCTGGTCAACGCGGCGCGGGAGGGGTTCGAGTCGGTTGACCCGCGTCTGGAGCGGGTCGCCCGCACGCTGGGGGCCTCCCCCTGGATCGCCTTCTGGCGCGTCGCATTCCCGCTAGCCCGGCGCTCTATCCTCTCTGGTATGATAATGATGTGGGCGCGGGGGTTAAGCGAGTTTGGGGCCGTTGTTATCCTGGCCTACCACCCGATGGTCGCCCCCGTGCTCCTCTACGAGCGTTTCGAGTCTTTCGGACTGGAGTACGCCCGGCCGGTGGCGACGCTGATCATCCTGATCTGCCTGTTCACCTTCACGGCGTTGCGCGTGACCGCCTGGCGGAGGAGAGGTAAGGCGTGAGCATGCGGGTCTACGATTTGTGGGTGGACCTGGACGAGTTCCACCTGCGGGAGGTCGAGCTCGACATTCCCCGCGGTGAGTACTTTGTCGTCCTCGGCCCAACCGGTGGGGGCAAGACGGTGCTGTTGGAGACCATCGCAGGTCTGCATCAACCCCGCAAGGGGCGTATCCTGGTGGACGGGGAGGACATCACGGACGTTCCACCGGAGCGACGCGGCGTCGGCTTCGTCTACCAGGACTATGCGCTGTTCCCCCACCTGAGCGTGGCGGAGAACATCGCGTTTGGCCTCACGCTGAGGAGAGTAAATCGCGCCACCGTCGAGGAGCGCGTCATGGCTGTCAGCCAGCTCCTGTCCATTGACCATCTGCTCCACCGGAGGCCGGGGACGTTGAGTGGGGGGGAACAGAAGCGGGTGGCCCTGGCGCGGGCGTTGGCCATCGAGCCCCGCCTCTTGCTCCTGGATGAACCCCTGAGTGCGCTCGACCCGGAGACGCGGGAGGGATTGCAGCGCGAGTTGGCCCGTCTGCACACGGAACTGGGGACGACCACCATCCACGTGACGCACGATTTCGAGGAGGCGGTGGCGCTGGGAGACCGTATCGCCGTTATGAACGAAGGGCGGATCGTGCAGGTGGGGTCGCCGGAGGAGATCTTTCGCCGGCCCGCGTCCGAGTTCGTGGCCCGCTTCGTGGGGGTGCGGAACGTTTTCGAGGGCGACCTGTACCCGGGGGAGGATGCGTACAAGCTGTTCACCCTCGACGGCACACAGATCGCCGTGGTGACGGAACTGACCGGGCGGGTGCACGTTTCCATCAGGCCGGAGGACATATTCATCTTCCAGGGGCCGCTCCGTTCCAGCGTGCGCAACTCGTTTCGGGGCCGCGTCGTCGAGATCGCCGACCGGGGGACGCTCATCTATGTCACCGTGCGCGTTCCCTTCGACCATGCTCAGGGCAAGCCGCCCGAGTTCACCTGCGTCATCACCCGGCGCTCGCTGGATGAATTGGAATTGATGGAGGGACAAGAGATCTGCATTGCCTTCAAAGCCTCGGCAGTGCATGTCTTTTGACCGGGTTTCGGGCACGGGCAAGCCGTGCCCCTATGAGGGATTTGACTATGGCTCATTTAGACGCTTACAACCGTCCCATCAGCTACCTGCGTATCTCTATCACCGACCGCTGCAACCTGCGCTGTGTCTACTGCATGCCGCCGCAGGGGGTTGCCTGGCGCCCGCACGAGGAAATCCTGCGCTATGAGGAGATCGAGGCGATCGTGCGGGCGGCGGCCGAACTGGGCGTCAGCAAGGTGCGGCTGACGGGAGGCGAGCCGCTGGTGCGGCTGGGCATCGTGGATTTAGCACACGCCCTCGCCCGCGTCCCCGGCGTGGACGACCTGGCGATGACGACCAACGGCGTCCTTCTCGCGCGCTACGCCACAGCCCTGGCCAGAGCCGGCCTTCAGCGGGTCAACGTCAGCCTGGACACCCTCCGTCCGGAGCGCTTCCAGTGCATCACGCGCGGCGGCCAATTGGAAGACGTATTGGCCGGGATGGAGGCGGCACGGCAAGCGGGACTGGAGCCGATCAAGATCAACACCGTCGTCGTGCGGGGGATGAACGATGACGAGGTGGTGGACTTGGCCGAGAAGACGATGGGGGCAGAGTGGAACGTGCGCTTCATTGAGCTGATGCCGGTGGGGAACGGAGTGCTGGTGGACGGTGGATGGCGGGAGCGGGTCGTGACGGCGGCGGAGATTCGGCAGCAGATCGAGGCCGCGCTGGGTGAGTTGGAGCCCGCGAAACTCAGCGTGGGCGGTGGGCCAGCTCGCTACTATCGCCTGTCTGGCGCGAAGGGCACGCTCGGCTTCATCACCCCCATCAGCGAGCACTTCTGCTACCGCTGCAATCGGTTGCGCCTCACTGCCGACGGTCAACTGCGCCCCTGCCTGCTTTCGGACAAGGAGATTGACCTGCGCACGCCGCTGCGCCAGGGGGCGGGCGTTGCGCAAATCAAAGCACTGCTTCTGAGAGGTATCGAGGTTAAGCCGATGGAGCATCACCTGGATGAATGCCAGAAACCGGAGAAGCGGGTGATGTCGGAGATTGGAGGGTAGATGTTGGAGATTGGAGATTAGAGAATGGTTGGGATCGTCCATCTATCGAGACTTATCGAACATCAGCCTAGCGCCGTTCCGCTACGTTCAGTGCACGACTTTGCCAAGTAGGTTGCCGGAAGGCTTCGTAGGTCCTATTCCGGGCGCATATCACCTGGTCGCGGGCAGATTGCCGGTGGCAGAGGCGACCGCTGGACAACTGCGGGAGTCAGCACAGAGGGCGCTGGCGGAACTCGATCCTATGCCGTCGTTCATCATGGGCAGGCTCCTCGGTCACGGCGGAGTGCGTTTGGTACGTAGCATCCGTCTGCTCTGTACAAAGGTCTGGCCAGTGCTCTACCAGGTTCTCACGCTTCAGCAGGACGATGTCATCAGGGTCTGGTGCTTACCCAAAGAGCAGGCCATTGAACTGTTGCCAATGAACACGTCTTTGAGCCAAACCATTCGAGGGTTTTATCAGGCTGTGCAAGCCTACTATCCTGCTGAGGATTCGGTGGAGGGGGCGCTTTCAATTATCGAAAGTGGCATCGCATTTCACGAGGCCGCCAAATCCTGGTGGAATGGGAGAAGCTGATGGACAGATTGACCCATCTAGACGAAGAGGGCCGCGCCCAGATGGTGGACGTGGGCGCAAAGGCAGATACAGAGCGGGTGGCGGTCGCCAAAGGGGAGGTGAGGATGCGCCCGGAGACGCTGCGCCTGATCGCCGAGGGGAGCATTCCTAAGGGGGACGTGCTGGCGGTAGCGCAGGTGGCGGGCATTATGGCCGCCAAGCGCGTGCCCGATCTGATTCCTCTCTGTCATCCGCTTCTCCTGACCAAAGTGGACGTGGCATTCCGCGTTGACGAGGAAGCATCCGGCATCGAGATCACCGCGACGGTGCACAGCCGTGGGAAGACCGGCGTGGAGATGGAGGCGCTCACCGCCGTCAGCGTCGCCGGTCTGACCATCTACGATATGGCGAAGGCAGTGGAGAAGACGATGCGCATCGGCAATATCCACCTGGTGCGCAAGAGCGGGGGCAAGAGCGGAGAGTGGAGGTTGGAGAATGAAGATTAGCGTCCGGGTGAAGTTCTTCGCCGCGCCACGGGAGGCGTTGGGCACGGGTGAGATCGAGATGGAGATTCCGGCGGGGACGACGGTGGAGGAGTTGATTGCTCTGTTGACCGAAGAGTACCCTGCCTTGCGTGCCTACACCCGCTTTATCAGCGTTGCCGTGAACCGGGCTTACGTGGGCATGCAGACCGAACTGCGCGATGGGGACGAGGTGGCCTGCCTGCCGCCCGTCGGTGGGGGATAACCCGATGAGCAAATTGTTTGAGGTCACAACCGGAGGTATATCCGTAGACGACGTCGTTGCCCGCCTGGCGGACCCGGCCGTCGGGGCGATGGCGACGTTCGTCGGCATGGTGCGCGGTGAGACTGGCGGCCGGGAGACGCTGTACTTGGAATACGAAGCCTATCCGGAGATGGCCGAGGGGACGCTGCGCCAGCTCGGCGACGAGATTCGCGCCCGCTGGCCGACGATTCGCGAGGTCGCCATCGTGCACCGCGTGGGGCGGCTTGAGGTGGGAGAGACCGCGGTGGTCATTGCCCTCTCCGCCGCCCATCGGGCCGAGCTCTTCGACGCCCTGCGCTACGGGATTGACCGGCTGAAGGAGATCGTGCCCATCTGGAAGAAGGAGGTGTGGGTGGACGGGGCGGAGTGGATCAGTGAGGGGGAGGGAGCAGGAGGCCGGAGAGATGACGGAACCGCCGCTATGTTCTGAGCTTGTCGAAGTGCCAGTCGAAGGATTGAGCGTGGAGGAGGCCCTGAAAAGAGTGCTGCGAGAGTTCCATCCCCTGGAGCCAGAGCGGGTGTCCATCCTCGAAGCGCTGGGCCGTGTGCTGGCCGAGGACGTCTACGCCGATGTGGACATCCCGCCTCACGCCAATTCGGCGATGGATGGCTACGCGGTGCGGGCGGCCGATACCGCCGGGGCCAGCCGCGAGGCTCACGCCCGCTTGCGTGTCATCGGCGAGCTGGCGGCGGGCCACGTCGCCGAGACGGAAGTGATGCCTGGCACGGCCATCCGCATTATGACCGGCGCTCCCATCCCGCCGGGTGCTGACGCCGTCGTCCCGGTCGAGGACACGGAAGCGGAGGGGGAGTGGGTGGACGTCTTTATAAAGGTGCCGACGGGCCAGCATGTCCGCCCCGCCGGAGAGGACGTGCGGCGGGAGGAGCTGGTGCTGCGGCGGGGAACCCGCATCCGCCCGCAGGAAGTGGGAATGCTGGCCGCGCTGGGGCACAGAGAGGCGCTCGTCACCCGCCGCCCCCGTGTGGCGATCTTGGCCACCGGTGACGAGGTCATGGAGATTGACGCCCCCCTCGCTCCGGGGAAAGTCCGCAACGCCAACAGTTACTCCAATGCCGCCCAGGTGGTCAAGTGCGGCGGCATTCCCATTATGCTGGGCATCGCCCGCGACCGGGTGCAGGATTTGACGGAGAAGATCAGGGCGGGGCTGGAGCAGGAGGTGGACTTTCTCCTCACCTCCGGCGGCGTCTCGGTAGGCGACTTCGACGTGGTGAAGGAGGTACTGGCCGCAGAAGGGGAGATCAGTTTCTGGCGGGTGCGCATGAAGCCGGGCAAACCGCTCGCCTTTGGCCGCATCGGCGACGTGCCCGTTCTGGGCCTGCCCGGCAACCCCGTCTCGGTCATGGTCTCCTTCGAGATGTTCGCCCGCCCGGCCATCCTCGAGATGCTGGGCGTGACCGACTGGCAGCGGCCCGCTGTGGAGGCCACACTGATGGACGAGGTGAAACACAAGGACGAGCGCCGCCATTACCTGCGCGTCTGCCTCGAGGAGCACGAAGGGGGATATCGGGCCTATCTCACCGGCGGGCAAGGGTCAGGCATTCTCAGTTCGATGGTCAAGGCCAATGGGCTGGCGATCATACCGGAGGATTGGACCCATGCGCCGGCTGGCACGCGGGTGCAGGTGATGATACTGGATTGAATGGACCTTGCTTATTAAAGTCAACTCGGCTACAATAGCAGCGCTCCGCGCTTTAAGCGAGAAGCCCCTACATCCCAGCGGGCTTCACCAACCATATCCAATAAAGGAGGACGTATGCGAGAACGAATGGAAGCGGCGCTCCGCGCCAGCCGCGCGGATTACACTGAGATCCGCCTGGAGGAACGCGAGAGTACCCAGGTCGTGTTCCGGGGCAAGGATTTGGAGACCGCCAGCGTCGTGCTGGATCGGGGCGGGATCGTGCGCTGCCTGGTCAAGCGTGGAGGCTGGGGGATCGCTACCTTCAACAATTTGGAGGATCTCGTCCATCGGGTGCAACAAGCCTACGAGGGAGCCTGTGCCATCCAGGGCGAGCCTATCGAACTGGCCCCCACCCTCGCCTCCGAGGACGTGATCACGGTGCCCCTGGAACGAGACTTCCGGGGAATCTCGGTGACGGAGAAGAAAGCGCTGGCGGAGGAGTACAACAGTATCGTCCTCCAATTTGATCCCCGCATCGTGGACACCCAGACGACCTACGCTGACACCTTCAGCCGCGTCACTTTCGCCAACTCCGAGGGAGCCTACTTCGAGGAAGAGCGTCCCATGGTCGGCGTCTCCTTGAGCGCTGTGGCCCGGGAGGACGGGAACATTCAGCGGGCTTTTGAATCGGTGTCGAAGGTGGCTGGGTTCGAGGTAGTGATGGGACACCACGCGCTGGCCGAAACGGTGGCCAAGCGCGCGGTGGATCTCCTGTCGGCTCCCCGGGTGAAGGGCGGACGCTATACCGTGATCTGCAACCCCCGACTGGCGGGGGTCTTTGCCCACGAGGCATTCGGGCATCTCTCCGAAGCAGACTTCGTCTACGCCAACCCTCAGGCCCAGGAGATGATGGTGCTGGGACGGCGCTTCGGGCAGGAGTTTCTGACCATAGCGGACGACGGCTCCATTCCGAGGTTGCGCGGCTCTCACAAGTACGACGACGAGGGTACCCCCACTGGGCGCACCGATTTGATCAAAAACGGCGTGCTGGTGGGGCGGCTCCATTCCCGGGAGACGGCGGCAAAGATGGGCGAGCAACCCACCGGCAACGCTCGTGCCACCGGGTACCGATATCCCCCCATCGTCCGTATGACCAACACTTTCATCGAGGAGGGGAAGACCCCTTTCGAGGAGATGATCCGCGACATTGATCTGGGGATCTATGCCTGCGATGCCTTCGGCGGCCAGACGGCGTTGGAGAATTTCTCCTTCAGCGCCGCCTACGCTTACATGATCCGCAACGGCCAGAGCGCTGAAATGGTGCGCGATGTGGTCCTCAGCGGCAATCTCTTCGTCACGCTGGATCACATAGACGCTATTGGCAACGACTTCCAGTGGATCAAAATGGGCGGGAACTGTGGCAAGGGACAGGGCGGGCTACCGGTGAGCATGGGTGCGCCCCATATCCGCATCCACGATGTGCTCATCGGTGGTGAGTGAGCAGAAAGGAAGGCGGAAAACGATGTTGCAACGTCTGATGCAGAAGGCCGAGCAGGCCGAGGTGTTTGAGATCGAGAGCGAGGCCACCAAGATCAGTTTCGAGGCCAACCAGTTGAAGTCGTTTGAGGTGGAGGAGACCCGTGGGGTGGCCGCGCGGGTGGTGGTGGACGGACGGCTGGGTTTCGCCGCCTCCAGCGATGTGGAGGCGACCGACAGACTCATCGCCAACGTCCTGGAATCCGCCCGCCACGGCGACGCGATCCCCTTCCGCTTCCCCGACCCCCAGCCTGGTCCCTCGGTGCGCGTCTACGATCCCGAACTGGCCGCACTGCCGGCGGAGCGGCTGATCGAGATGGGGCAGGAGATGATCGCAACCGTGTTGGAGGCAGACTCTGAGGCCCACGTCAATATAGACCTGGAGCGCCGGGTGCGTCGGACAAGCGTGCACAACAGCGCCGGGACTGAGGTCGCAACGGAGAAAGCGCCTCTCTCCATCATGATGATAGTGGAACGGGTACGGGGAGACGACGTCGTCGTCATCTTCGATTATTTCAATACCGCCGTCAAGGACGTAGGGTACCACGTCCTTGCCCAGCGCGTCGCCGAGAAGCTCCGCCTGGCGCGACGTGCGGTCACCCTCGCCTCGGGGCGTATGCCGGTCATCTTCTCCCCTTCCGGCGCTCCGGTACTGGGCCTTCCCATCATGCTGGGCCTCGACGGCAAGAACGTCTACCGGTCTATCTCTCCTATGACCGGACGGGTGGGTGAGCAACTCTTCGACGAGAAGCTAACCGTAGTGGACGATCCCACCCTGGACGGCCGCCCCGGTAGCAGCTCCCACGACGACGAGGGAGTTCCCCGCCAGCGCCAGGTGCTCCTTGACCACGGCGTGTTGCGCGGCTTCATCTATGACCTCAAGACCGCTGCCCAGGCCGGCACCGAACCCACCGGGCATGGAGAGCGGGGACTCTTCAGTCCTCCTTCGCCCTCCTTCTCCAACCTGATCCTGGAGGGAGGAGACAGGCCCCTGGCCGAGATCGTCGCCGGGATCGAGGAGGGGCTGCTGGTGGAGAGCCCCCTCGGCTTGGGCCAGGGGAACGTCATCAGCGGCGCTTTCTCTAACAACCTGAGCCTGGCCTTCAAGATCGAAGGCGGCGAGATCGTGGGCCGGGTAAAAGACGTCTCCGTCGCCGGAAATATCTACGAGGACCTGCGCTATGTCGAGGCTCTGAGCCAGGAGACAGAATGGGTTTATGGCGGCATTCGCCTCCCCTACATCCTCCTGCCGGAACTGAACGTGGTCACCAAAGGGAGATGAGAGCAACATTTGGGTGGCAAGAAGGTTCTCCTCCAGTCTGGCCCTGGTCATCCGGGCCTTGCCTTTTGGGGCCTATGGAAGTATAATATGCCTCATCGTCTTTGTATATAACCGGATGCGTGCCTTGTCCATTTGTGCCTATCCGATTTTGGCGTCAGAATTGCCCGCGCTTGGAATAGAGGCTACAGGAGCGAGGAACATGTTGTACCACCGCCGTACCTGAGGGATGGCCTGGGGCGCCGGTTGGCGTCTGCAGGCCGACTTGCATACGCCAGGGGCTTCGGCCAGGCTCAGCCGAACGGGCGGTGGCGTGACCGTGCCCTGAGTTCGGACGTAGTGTCCCTCCTGGGGCAACTGCCGCCGCTGGCGTGTGCTGGCGGCGGTTTTGCTTTGTGGGGGTGATGGGATGATCTATTTCGACAACGCCGCGACCTCCTGGCCCAAGCCGCCGGGGGTGGCCGAGGCGATGATTCACTTTATGAATGAGGTCGGCGCCAATCCGGGCCGCTCTGGCCATCGCCTCTCGGTGGAGGCTGGGCGGGTGGTCTACAACGCCCGCGAGGCCGTGGCGGAGCTATTTAACGTGCCCGACCCGTTGCGCGTGGTCTTCGGCCCCAACGTGACCGAGGCGCTCAACCTGGCCCTGCGCGGCTACTTGCGACCCGGCGACCATGTCGTCACCAGCAGTATGGAGCACAACTCGATGATGCGCCCGCTGCGGGTCCTGGAGCGAGAGGGGGTCGAGGTGACGGTGGTGCGATGCTCGCCGGAAGGGTTCCTCGACCCCGCCGATGTGGAGAAGGCAGTGCGGCCCAACACGGTGATGATCGCCCTCAACCACGCTTCCAACGTGGTGGGCACATTGCTTCCGGTGGCCGAGGTGGGCGCTATCTGCCGCCGGCACGGCCTGCTCCTCCTGGTGGACGCGGCGCAGACGGCAGGGGCCTATCCGATTGACGTGCAGGCCGATGGTGTTGACCTGCTGGCTTTCACCGGTCACAAGTCGCTCTACGGGCCGATGGGCACGGGGGGTCTGATCATCGGCGAGCGGGTTGACCTGGCGCGACTGGAGCCGCTCAAGCGGGGTGGCACGGGCAGCCGCTCGGAGTTGGAGGAGCAGCCCGACTTCCTGCCGGATATGTGCGAGAGCGGCACGCCCAACGCGGTGGGCCTGGCGGGACTGGAGGCCGGCGTGCGTTGGGTGTCGGAGCGAGGCGTGGAGACGATCCGCGCCCACGGGGTTGAGTTAGCGCAGCGGCTGATTGACAGGCTGAGGGAGGTGGCCGGTGTGATCGTCTACGGCGGGCTGGACGCGACCCGTCAGACGGCCACTGTCTCCTTCAACATCGCCGGATTGGAGCCCTCGGAGGTGGGGTTACGGTTGGACGAGGAGTGCGGCATCATGTGCCGCGTGGGGCTGCACTGCGCGCCCGCGGCCCACAGGACTATCGGCACGTTCCCGGTGGGCACGGTGCGCTTCGGGCTGGGGTGTCTCAACACGATGGAGGAGGTAGATGCCGCCATCAGTGCGGTACAGGGCCTCGCCAGGCGGAAACGTTAGGCCAGAGCCAGGCTGATCTTGAGACGGCTGTCTATCTCCGCCATCGCATCAGGAGGAAGAGCACCGATCTTGCGCCGCACGCGACTTTTCGCTATCGTGTAGATCACGCCGCAGTCCACGACCGAATCTCTGACCAGGCCGGCCTCCTGAGCCAGCGACGACCCGGCCGCGACTTTGTACTGGACGGGAAGCAGACGTTGAGGCACGTGAGAGGAGATAGCCGCTACAATCAAGTTCCCGCTGACTTTGTTCGCAATGTCATTCTGAACCAGGAGGACTGGCCGTACCTTTGATTGCACTACGTCCGCAAAGGGGAGACTCACCAGGAGCAAGTCGCCATGATGGTAAGCGGGGTTGCTCATTCCTGGTATTCCTCCCAGTCCTCATCGGGGTCGAGGGCTTCCACCACATAGTGGACTGACTCCTCGGCCAATTGAGCATGTTCCGTAGCCATAGCCTGGTATCCTTCGATCAGTAGTCGCTCTTGGCTGGCGAGGGCAGCGGTACGTTCGCGTTCCAGACTCTCGCGGAGGAGTCGGCGCACGACCTCGCTGAGGGTTTTGCCCTTCTGGGCGGCGAGGACCTTCAGTTCCCGGTGCAACGGGGCGGGGATATAAATAGATTTCATGCTCACGATACTCACCTCCCAATTCTATCCGTTTGCGATTTTATCAAAATAAGAAAAAAAGTCAAGGGGCACACGTGAACAAAGCTCTCTACAGTGTCGTTTTGTTTCACTCCACCAGCCACGCCCTGCGGGCGGAGAAAGTCCTGCAGAAGGCGGGCATCCCCTGCAAGTTGATCCCCGTCCCCCGCCACATCAGTTCCGACTGCGGGGTGTGTCTCCGCATCGAGCAGGCCGACGAGAAGGCGGCACGCCGAGCGCTGGAAGAGGCCGGGGTGGAAACCAAAGGAAGCTATGAAATCTAAAGGAGACGAGAAATGACTGAGACAGTTGACGCACGGGGATTGCCCTGTCCCCAGCCGGTCATCATGACCCGCAATGCGCTGCGGGAAAGCGACGCGGTCACGACTATCGTGGACAACGAGACGGCTCAGCGTAACGTCACCCGCATGGCGGAGAAGGCCGGGAGCACGGTGCAGGTCGAGGAGCGGCACGACGGCATCTATCTCCATATCACCAGGGGAGAGACGGCACATGAGGGAGCAGTCCCACAACCCACGGCTGCCCCGGCCGGAGGGCCGCTGGTGCTGGTGGTGCCCAGCGAGTTTATGGGCCGGGGGGAGCACATTGAACTGGGGCAGACTCTCGTCCGGGGCTTCTTCCACACCCTGGGCGAGGTGGAACCCCTGCCCGATACCATTATCCTCTTCAACAGCGGGGTCAAACTGGTGGTGGAGGGTTCGCCGGTGCTGGAGGATCTCCAGGCGCTGCGCGAGCGAGGGGTGGAGATCCTGGCCTGTGGCACCTGCCTGGGGTACTACGGCCTGAAGAAGAAGATCGCCGTGGGCGAGGTGTCCAACATGTACACCATCGCCGAGACGATGCTGCGGGCGGGGAAGGTGGTCAATCTGTGAGGAGACGGAGAGCATGACCCGTGAGGAGATACGTCTGACGGCCATGACCACGGCGGCCGGCTGAGCGGCCAAGATGGGCCCCGAGGCCCTGGCGCAGGTCCTGCGCCCGCTGGAAAACATGTTCCGCGCCGACAAATTCCCGCAACTATTGGTCGGGTTGGGAGTCAGCGACGACGCCGCCGTCTATAAGATCAACGACGAGGTGGCGGTCATCCAGACGCTCGACTTCTTCCCGCCCGTGGTGGACGACCCCTACGACTACGGGGCCATCGCGGCCGCCAATGCCATGAGCGACGTCTACGCCATGGGCGGCGAGGTGGTGCTGGCGCTCAACATCTGCGGCTTTCCCCCTGACCTGCCGGCAGGGGTAGTCGCCGAGATACTGCGCGGCGGGGCGGAGAAGGTGGCTGAGGCGGGCGGTGTCCTGGCCGGCGGCCACACGCTGGACGACAAAGAGCCCAAGTACGGCCTGGCGGTGATGGGCTTGGTTCATCCTGACCGCGTGCTGACCAAGGCTGGCGCCCGCCCTGGCGACGTGCTGTTGCTGACCAAGCCGCTGGGGGTGGGCATCATCACGACGGCCCTCAAGGGCGAGGTGGCCGACCCGGCCCACGTAGCGGCGGCGGTGGAGAGCATGAAGCAGCTCAACCGCCAAGCTGTCCGGCTGATCCAGCGGGTCGGCGTGCACGGTTGCACCGACATCACCGGCTTCGCCCTGCTGGGGCACGGCCAGGAGATGGCGGAGAAGAGCGGAGTGCGGCTGCGCTTCTACGTGGACAGACTCCCCTTCCTGGACGGGGCGAAGCAGTACGCCGAGGACTGGCTTTTCCCCGGCGGCACCTGCCGGAACAAGGACTGCTACGAGCGGTGGGTGGACTTCGCACCGTCCGTCTCCGAGGAGACGCAGATGCTGCTCTTCACTCCTGAGACGTCGGGGGGGCTGCTCGTCGCCGTCCCGCCGGAAAGGCTGGAGCCACTCACCGCCCTTTTCGCCGACGAAGGGCAGCCCTGCTGGGTCGTCGGCGAGGTGGTCGGAGAGGAGGGGATCGAAGTCTTCTAGAGGACAAACGCATTGCGGTAAAAGTGACACGCCGATTTCCTGGAACTCGCGGCCCTCGTCCGTTCGGCTGAGCGTTCGACTGAGCTCACGCCGAGGGCTCATGGCGAAGCCCTGAAGGCGTCGCAGGCGTGAGCCTCGTACATACTGTGTGTGCTCGCTGCAAGCGAGGCTCCCGAGACGGGGGCTTGAGCGAGCACATGCGACTTTTACCCTAATGCGTTTCTGCGAGGCAGCAAGCGTTGACGATGGGGATGGATGTAGTATAATTCGTGAAACGTGAAACATGGCTGTCACGTCTCACGCATCACGTTTCGGGCAATCACGCACCCCGATATTGAGGAGGAGCTTATAGTATTGCCTCACAACATTTGCGTTGTCCGCGCAATCCTTGAACCGCGAAGACGCGAAGGACGCAAAGACAAAATAGGAAAACCTTTGTGCTCTTTGCGTCTTTACGGTGAAGAACCTTTGGTTGCGGCAGGAGGAGCTTATGATTGACGTCACCGATCTAACCAAATCGTACGGTCCCGTCGAAGCATTGCGGGGGATCGCGTTCCACGTCGCGCCGGGCGAGATCGTGGGGTTGCTTGGCCCTAACGGCGCGGGGAAGACGACCACCATCAAAATCCTGACCGGCTACCTGCAACCCGACGATGGCAACGTCACCGTGAACGGCCTGGACGTGCTGACGCACACCCGCCAGGTACAGGCGCAGATCGGCTATCTGCCGGAGAGCGCGCCCCTCTACCCGGAGCTTTCGGTCCAGGGGTACCTCAAAATGATGGCCGAATTGCGCCAGATTCCTGATGATGAGCAAGTGGCCCGAATTTCGGAAGCGGTCTACGCCACCGGCCTGGCCGATCACCTTACCCGTCCCATCGGCCATCTGAGCAAGGGTTTCCGCCAGCGGGTGGGGCTGGCCCAGGCGATCGTTCACCGGCCACGGCTGCTGATCCTCGACGAACCCACCCTGGGGCTGGACCCGACGCAGATCATCGAAATCCGCCGCCTGATCCGTCGCCTGGCGGAGCACAGCACTGTCCTCTTCTCTACGCACATCCTCTCAGAGGTCGAGGCGCTCTGCGACCGGGTCATCATCCTGATGAATGGCCGGATCAAGGCCGATGCCCGGCTCTCGGAATTGGCCGCCACGCCGGATGCGATCCTGGTGCTGGAAAACGTACCCGGTGATGCAGATCGCGCACTGTGCAACCTGGGCGGCGTGCGAGGCGTCGAGCGCATCCAGACTCACGACGGCTACCCCGCTTACCGTGTCCTGGGTCAGGAGACCGACGGGACAGACCTCTGCCCGGCGATCTACGACTTGGCGCGGGAGAAAGGCTGGCCGCTGCGCGAGCTGCGGCGGGACGTGCGCACGCTGGAAACGGTCTTCAACGAATTGGCCGTGGCCGCGTAGGACAAGAGAGACCGGGTTTTTCGGAAAAACCTGGTTTCTACCAGCGAGGTGCAACAATGAAACAAATGCTTGCTATCACACGCAAAGAGTTGGAAGGGTACTTCGGATCGCCGATGGCACTCATCTTCGTGGGCGCGTTCCTGGCGGTCACGCTGTTTTCGTTTTTCTGGGTGGATACCTTCTTCGCCCGGGGTATCGCCGACGTCCGGCCCCTGTTCCGCTGGATGCCGCTGCTGATGATCTTCCTGGTCGGAGCGCTGACGATGCGCCAGTGGAGCGAGGAGCAACGGTCTGGAACACTGGAGGTGCTGCTCACATTGCCTGTCTCCCATATTCAGTTGGTCGCGGGGAAGTTCCTGGCCGTGATGACCCTGGTCACTGTCGCCCTGGCGCTGACCATCTTCCTGCCCGTCACTGTCTCTCTGCTGGGGAACCTGGACTGGGGGCCGGTCGTCGGCGGCTACCTGGCCGCCATCCTGCTGGCGGCGGCCTACGCAGCCAGCGGCCTCTTCGTCTCCTCCCGCACCGACAACCAGATCGTCGCCCTCATTCTGACCGTGTTGCTCTGCGGCCTTTTCTACCTGGCCGGCTCCGGCGGCGTGACCGACTTCGTCGGCGACCGGCTGGGGGAGATTCTGTGGGCCATCGGCTCGGGCAGCCGCTTTGAGTCCATCCAACGCGGCGTGGTGGACCTGCGCGATCTGGCCTACTACCTCTCGCTCATGGGCATCTTCCTGACGCTCAACGTTGCCTCCCTGGACAGCAAGAAATGGAGCACCGGGGAGCGCACGCTGCCCCAGCGCCGGGGCGTCGTTCTCACCACGGTGCTGGTGGCGCTGAATCTGGTGCTGCTCAACGTCTGGCTCTTCCCCTTGCACGGGCTACGCCTCGATCTCACCGCGCAGCGCGAGTACACCCTCTCCCAAACCACCCGCGATTTGCTGAGCAACCTGCAGGAACCGCTGTTGATTCGAGGCTACTTCAGCGAGAAGACCCACCCGTTGCTCGCCCCACTGGTCCCCCGCATCCGCGACATGCTGGAAGAATACAAAGTCGCCTCGAACGGGATGGTGGAACTGGAGATCATTGACCCGGCCAAAGAGCCGGATAAAGAGGCCGAGGCTAACCAGGTCTACGGCATCCGCCCGACGCCATTCCAGGTGGCCGGGCGGTACGAAACCTCAATCATCAACTCTTACTTCGATATCCTGATCCGCTACGGCGACCAGAACGTGGTGCTCAACTTCCGTGATCTTATTGAGATCGAGGCTGGCCGCGAAAGCGTGGATGTGCACCTGCGTAACCTGGAATACGACCTGACCAGTTCTCTCAAGAAAGTGGTCTACGGCTTCCAGAGCGTGGATTCAGTGTTAGCGGCGATGGACGAACCGGCTGAGTTGACGCTGTACATCACTCCGGACACGCTGCCAGAATGGCTGGCCGACGTGCCGGATACCATCGAAAAGGTGGCGCAGGAGATCGCCGGCGAATCGAACGGCAAATTTACATACACCGTGGTAAACCCCGATGCGCCCGATAGCTCTGTCACACGCCAGGAGTTGTACGACAGCTACGGCCTGCAACCCTTCGCCGTCTCGCTTTTCTCCAATGACAGCTACTATCTCCACATGGTGCTGCAAGTCGGCGACCAGGCGCAGGTGGTCTACCCCTCCGGTGAGCTGAGCGAGGCCGACGTGCGTGAGGCCATCGAGTCGGCCCTCAAGCGGACCGCCTCCGGCTTCCTCCAGGTGGTGGGGTTGTGGACGCCCCCGGCGGAGCCGACGCAGGATGTGTTCGGGCAGGTGCAGCAGCCTCTTTCCAGTTGGCAGCAACTCGGCGAGTCTCTGCGCCAGGAGTATGAAGTCCGTCCCGTGGACCTGAGCACCGGGCAGGTGCCAGCGGACGTGGACGTACTGGTGATCGTCGCTCCTCAGGGGATGACGGATAGGGAACGTTTCGCCATTGACCAGTACCTGATGCGGGGGGGGTCGGTCATCGTGGCAGCCGGGAATTACGGCATTACACTCGACCAGTTCGGCAGCGGGCTGGTCTTGAAGCCTCTGGAAGATGGCCTGCAGGAGATGCTCGCCAGTTACGGGATCCAGGTAGAGAAATCACTGGTGCTAGACCCGCAGAACGAGCCATTCCCCGTCCCGGTCACCCGGAACGTGGGTGGCTTCCAGGTACAGGAACTTCAGGCGATCGAGTACCCCTTCTTTGTGGACGTGCGCTCCAGCGGGATGGCGACGGACAGCCCTATCGTCTCCAACCTGCCTGCCGTGACGCTCAACTGGGCCTCGCCCATCACGGTGGACGAGGCGAAGAACGCAGACCGGCAAGTCACGACGCTGCTCCAGTCCAGCCCGGCCTCCTGGACGCGGAGCGATACCAACATCCAGCCCGACTTTGACACCTACCCAGACCTGGGCTTTCCTGTGGGGGACGAGCAAAAGCCCTATACACTGGCTGTTTCCGTTCAGGGCGTTTTCGACAGCTACTTCAGGGATAAGCCCTCTCCGCTGACCGGCGTTGTGACGGATACGGAGACGACTGAACAGCCTGTTCCTGGGACCATCGAGGTCTCGCCGGAGACAGCCCGACTGATCGTCGTCGGCAGCGCGGAGTTCGTAGACGATGTCGTCTTCGACATCTCCTCTCGCCTTACGCGAGACCGCTACTTGAACAGCCTGAAACTGATACAAAACGGCGTCGCCTGGTCCACCGAGGATCTGGCCCTGCTCAACATCCGCGCGCGTGGGACCTACGCACGGATACTCGAACCGATGACTGAGCAAGAGCAGTCCCTCTGGGAGGGTGCCAACTACGTCCTCGCGTTGCTATCGCTCATCGTCATGGGCGTCGTGTGGAATGCCCGGCGCAAGAACGAGCAACCCATCCAACTAATCACCCAGTCACCCAACCACCCAGTCACCCAACCACCCAGTCACCCAACCACCCAGTCACCAATAGGGGGGAACGATGAAACGCCATAACCAAATCTTAGCGGGTATACTCGTCATCCAAATCATCCTCAGCGTCGTCGTTTTTTGGCCCAAATCTTCGGCCGCCGTCGAGAGCGCGCTGGCCTTCCCCGACCTGAAGAGCGATGACATCGTCGCCTTGACCATCACGGACAGGGACGGCAACAGCACCACGTTGCGGCAAGTCACCGGGAGCTGGGTGCTGCCCGACGCGGACGATTATCCCGCTCAGGCGGATAAAATCACCCCGCTGTTGGACAAGGTCGTGGGCCTCACCACCGACCGGTTGGTCACGCGCACCGATACCAGCCACAGGCGGCTCCAGGTTGCCGCAGACAACTTCGTGCGATGCGTTGACTTCGAGACGGCGGACGGGAAGAAGCATACGTTCTATCTAGGCTCCTCCCCCCACTACGGCGCGACTCACTTCCGGGTGGGTGGACAGGACGAGACGTATCTGACGGATGGCATCACCGCCTGGGACACGAACGCCACCGCTTCCTCGTGGGTTGATACGGCTTATCTGAGGGTCACCCAGGACGACGTCACTGAGATGACACTGGAAAACGGAAACGGCACGTTCGCCTTCACGAAGGACGAGGATGGCAACTGGACGATGGACGGGCTGGCGGCGGACGAGACCCTGAATGAGGAAGCAGTCACCACCTTGCTTCAGCGGGCAACCACGGTCAACCTGGTCACTCCTCTGGGCAAGGAAGAGGAGGCCGGGTACGGGATGGACGCGCCCAGCGCCGTAGTCACGCTGAAGACCGGCGACAAGACGATCACCCTGCGCGTGGGGGCCAGAGACCCGGACAGCAACGATTACGTCGTCATCTCGTCCGAATCGCCCTACTACGTGCGGGTCTCCGAGTTCGGCGTGAAACACATGGTGGAGAACGCGCGCGACGATTTCATCCAGGCTCCGCCCACGCCGACGCCGGAGGGATAAGCAATCAGGTGTGACGCGCTTCCCAAGCCTAGATTTCGCACTCCGCTAGCAGCTAAATCAGGCCAGTCGTCCTGAGTGC
>JBHIET010000010.1:0-62387 GCA_046760785.1 Anaerolineae bacterium
CGGGGGCTACGAGCCTGGAAAACGATCTACGCTGCTCAGGCTGAGTAGTGACGTTGTGCTATTGTATCACATTCAGAAGCGTAGGCCAAGGTGTGATGGCTTGCGGGTGCATTTCAGCAGGTGTGATGGAATACCAACCACTAGACGAGAAAGGCGACGCCGATACCGGCGACCAGCATCAACGCGAACCCCGGCCACAACGCCCGGCGCAGCGCGGGCGATCCGCTCGACAGCACGATGCTACCCTTGACGGCGGTGTTCGACATCGCGGCCAGCACGATGGCCCGCGCTCCTGTGCTCAAGCTCAGGCCGCCCCCCGCACGACTCAACTCCGCCACAGAGAGCGTGATCGCGTCCACGTCCGTCAGCCCGGCGACGACACTGGAGAGGTAGAGGCCGGTGCTGCCCAGGTACATCTGCGCCGCTTTGGAGACCAGCAGTATCACCCCGTAGATCAGGCCGAATCTGACCGCCGGCCCCAGCTCGAACGGGTTGGAGAGTTCCACATTCCCTCTCTCGTCGGTGCGCTGTGAAGAGTAGAGATAAACACAGTAAATCAAACCCACGGCCATCGAGACCGCCATCGGCAGCCACAGTGCGCCTAGCAGGTCTGCGTTCAGCGCCGCGACCTCCACCAGCACCCGCGAGAACATCACCGTCCAGGCCACCATGATCGCCAGCGCGAAAGGTTTGGCCAACCCGGTCTCGTCTTGACTGCGCTGGGAGAAGCTGAGCGTCACCGCCGTACTGGAGACCAATCCGCCCAGCAGCCCGGTCAGCCCGATGCCCTGCCGGGGGCCGACCACCTTGACCAGCACGTAGCCCAGGAAACCGATGCCGGAGATGAACACGACCATCAGCCAGATTTTGTACGGGTTCAGCACGTCCCACGGCGGCGACCCGTAGGTTTGGTTGGGCAGCACCGGCAGGACGATGGCGGTGATGACGGCGAATTTGAGCGTGGCATAGATGTCCTCCCGCGTGATGCGGCGGATGAATGTGTCCATCTCCATCTTGAGGGAGAGCAGGACGGTCGTCGCTACAGCGATTGCCACCGCCAGCGGCAGGTAGCCCCAGTAGCACAGCGCGCCGGCGAGGATGGTCACTAGCGCCGCCACCTCGCTCGTCAGACCCACCTGACCGCGCCACGCGCCGGCAAAGTAGCCCAGAGCGATCAGTGCGCTCAACGAGAAGATGATGCCGACGAATGGCCACGGTGAGGCCAGCACGTCGGCCGCCATCGCCGCCGTGCAGCCGGCCAGCCCCATCAACGCCAGCGTGCGCTCTCCGGCGAATATCTCTTTGCCGGGGCCGCCGTGGGCGTACTCCCGTTGCAGCCCGATCAGGAGGCCGATGGCCAAAGCCGCGCCGAAGCGGTAAAAGAGGTCTATTTGTTCCATTGTGCCTCACTCACTCGTCTACCCGTTTCCTCGCCACGAACCGCCCCCGCCCCTTGCGCCCGGTGAAGCGGCCCTCGCGGTAGATGACCTGGCCGCGCGAAATGGTCGCCCTGACTTGCCCTTGCACCCGCATCCCCTCGTAGGGGGTGTAGCCGGCCAGGTGGTGGAGGTCCTCGGCGCGGATGATGCCCTCCGGCTGCGGGTCGTAGACGACGATGTCGGCGTCGGAGCCGGGGAGGAGCGCGCCCTTGCGCGGCCACAAGCCCCACAGGCGGGCCGGGTTGGCGGCAAGGAGTTCGACCAATTGGGGCCACGTCAGCTGTCCCTTGGGCTGAGCCGGGTCGAAGCCCTCCGAGACGCCGTAGGTGAACATCAGCGGCAGCAGGGTCTCCATCCCCGGCAGGCCGCCGGGCGTCCTGGTAAAGTCGTCGTTGGCGAGTTTCTGTTCCCGCGTGTAGTCGCAGTGGTCGGTGACGACCAGGTCCACCATCCCGGCCTCGACCGTGGCCCACAGCCGGTCCGGCTCACCGGGATCGCGCAGGGGCGGCTGGAGGATGTAGCGCCAGGGCTTGGGGCCCTCGTAGGCGGTGCTGTCCAGCAGGAGGTACTGGGGGCAGGTCTCACACGTGACAGCCTGACCGTTGTCCCGCGCCTCGGCCACCAGCGCGACGGAGCGTCCGGTGGAGCAATGGCAGATGTGCACCGGGCATCCGGCGGCCTCTGCCAGGAAGAGCACCCGTTGCACCGCCTCCTGCTCGGCCAGGGCGGGGCGGGAGCGGCCGTGATTGCGCCAGCCCGTCTCCCCGGCGGCGACCAGCGCCTCGGTCTGAGCAGTGACCAGGGCGTCGTTCTCGCAGTGGATGAGTGGCAGGACGCCAAGGTCGGCGGCGGCCTCCATCAGACGCAGGATGGTCGCGTCGTCGGCGTAGTAGTTGGGGCGGTAGATGGTGTAGAGTTTGACGCTGGGCGTGCCCAGTTCCACCAGGTCGGCCAGTTCCCCCTCCCGGCCGGGGGGCAGGTCGGTGACCATCACGTGGAGACCGTAGTCAACCACCGCCTCCCGCGCCTCCTCCAGCCGCGCCTCGACCGCCTCCCGCAGGCTCTGCCCGGCAAACTGGGTGGCGAAGTCCACCACGGTGGTGACGCCCCCGCAGGCGGCGGCCCGCGTGCCTGCAAACCAATCGTCGGGGGTGCGGTAGACGCCGGTATCGAGCGCGATGTGGGTGTGGGCGTCAATGACGCCGGGAAGGACGTAGCAGCCCTCGGCGTCGAGCACGCGCGCGTCGTGGGCCACGGGCAGACCGCGCCCGATGGCCTTGATATGCTCCCCCTGGGCCAGCAGGTCGGCCTCGACGGTGCCCTCTGGTGTGACGAGGGTGCCGTTTTGGATGAGCAGGGTAGTGGTGGAAGGTTGTCTCATGCTACCAACTCCCGCGCGATGCGGTTGTGTCGCTCGATCACCGGCCCCAGATCCACCGTCAGGAGATGACCGTCCTCCACGACGACCTTACCGTTGATGACCGAGAGGTCCACCCGCTGCGGCGTGCAGAAGACGAGCGCTGCCAGTGGATCGTGGAGCGCCCCGGCGTAGTCCAGCCGCTCCAGGCGGAAGCCGATGAAGTCGGCGGCCTTGCCCGGCGAAAGTGCGCCGATGTCGTCCCGGCCCAAGACCGCCGCTCCGCCCCGCGTCGCCAGCCACAGCGCCTCCTCAGCCGAGAGAGCCGCCGGGTCGCCGGACACCCGCTGCAGGAGCAGCGCCATCCGCGCCTCGGCCAGCATGTGAGAGGAATCGTTGCTGGCGGAGCCATCCACCCCCAGCCCCACCCTGACCCCCGCGTCCAGGTAGGCCCGCACCGGGGCGATGCCGCTCCCCAATCGCATGTTGGAGCTGGGGCAGTGGCAGACCCCCGTGCCGGTCCGCGCCAGCAGTTCGATCTCAGCCTCGTCTACGTGCACCCCGTGGGCGTACCACACGTCGTCCCCCACCCAGCCCAGGTCCTCGGCGTAGGCCACGGGCCTGCGGTCGAACTGGCGCAGGCAGAAGCGCTCCTCGTCCAGCGTCTCTGCCAGATGGGTGTGAAGGTGCACACCGTAGGAGCGGGCCAGCCGGGCCGCCTCCCGCATCAGGTCGGGTGTCACCGAGAAGGGCGAGCAGGGGGCAACGACGATGCGCAGCATGGCGTGGGGCTCCGGGTCGTGGTAGGTCTCGATGGCTCGTCGGGTATCCTTGAGGATGAAATCCTCGTCCTCGACGACGCTGTCGGGCGGGAGACCGCCTCTGCTCTCCCCCAGGCTCATCGCGCCCCGGCTGGCGTGGAAGCGGATGCCAATCTCCTGCGCCGCCCGAATCTCGTCGTCAATGCGGCCGCCATTCTCAGGGGGATAGATGTAGAGGTGGTCGGCGGCGGTGGTGCAGCCGGAGAGCATCAACTCGGCCAGTCCCACCAGCGCGCTGGTGTAGATTGCCTCCGGAGTCAGCCCGGCCCATAAGGGGTAGAGAACCTTGAGCCAGCGGAACAGGGTGGCATCCTGCGCCGCCGGCACTGCTCGCGTCAGCGTCTGGTAGAGATGGTGGTGGGTGTTGACCAGCCCCGGCAGGACGATCATCCCACGGGCGTTGATGACGCGATCCGCCTCGGCGGGCAGTTCGGCGGTCGGCCCCACCTGCGCGATGACGCCAGCGCGCGCGAACAATCCGCCGTCAGGGATGCGGCGGTGACCGGCGTCCATCGTCACCAGCAGTTCGGCGTGTTCTACAAGCAGTGTGGACACACGGCACCTCCTTATCCTATCGCTTCGCAGTGTAGCACATCCGATGGGATTTGGCAAAGTTTCACGGCGGGGAGGCTTGACAGGGACTGAAATTGTGGTAAAATACTTTATAATATAAAGTACTTTAGGGAGACAGAAATGGATTCAGACCGCGCTTTAGACGACCTGAAGGCCATCCGGCAAATCATGGAACGCACCCGTCGGGCGACGGGCAGATACGGCGGATGGTTCGGGGTGCTGTGGGGGAGCATCTGGTTCGTTGGCTTCCTGGGTAGCCAGTTCCTACCAGACGAAGTGGCTGGCTGGCTCTGGTTAGGGCTTGATACTTTCGGAACGGCTTGTAGCATCTGGCTTGGAGTGCACATAGGGCGTCATGGTGCGGTGCGCTCGCCCGTCTGGCGGTCGGTCCTTTTTTGGTTCTTGGCTCTGATCGTCTTTGACGGGCTGCTGATGTGGCTGTTCGACCTGAACACGGGCCGCGACATAGCACTGCTGATCATCCTCACCATCGCCCTGAGCTCCTTCCAGTTCGGCCTCTTTACTTCTTGGAAGCTCAGCGTGATCGGCGCGCTGATGACAGCATTGGCAGCAGGGGCAGCAGTGCTGCTGCCGAACTATTTCCACCTGGTGATGGCCTTCCTGGGTGGGGGGCTGATGGTAGGGAGCGGGGTGTGGTTCGTGCGTCACGGGGAATGAGATGGACGAACTGAATCCTCTTATCCACCAGCCGACCCGTCTGCGCATCATGGCCGCGCTGGTCAGCCTGGACGAGGACGACAAGGCAGACTTCGCATTCCTGCGGGATCTGCTGGGGCTGACCGATGGCAACCTTAGCGTGCACCTCCAACGGCTGGAGGCGGCGGGGTACGTGGCGGTGGAGAAGACCTTTGTCAGGCGGCGGCCCAAGACCTGGATCTGGGCCACGCCAGAGGGGAGGGACGCCTTCGTCGCCCACGTGGACGCGCTGGAGGCGATTGTGAGCCAGGCACGTGGTTAGATTGGGAGGCATAAAAAGGTGTCACAAGCAATCAAGGTGAACGACTTGCGTAAGTCCTATGGCTCGGTTCGTGCTGTGGATGGCATTTCATTCGAGGTGCACGAAGGAGAGATCTTCGGCATGGTGGGGCCGAACGGGGCGGGCAAGACGACCACTATCGAGTGCATCGAGGGGCTGCGCCGGCCCGACGGAGGCAGCGTGCGGGTCTTGGGGATGAACCCGCAGCGGGACGGGTACGAACTGCGGGAGCGCATCGGCGTGCAGTTGCAGGAGGCTGCCCTGCCCGACCGGATCAAAGTCTGGGAAACGATGGATCTCTTCGCCGCCTTCTACCATCGCTCAGTCGATTGGCGACCCCTCCTAGAGCAATTGGGTCTCTCGGAGAAGCGCAATGCCTCCGTTGCCAAACTCTCCGGCGGGCAGAAGCAGCGCCTCTTCATCGCCCTGGCGTTGGTCAACGCCCCAGACCTGGTCTTCCTGGACGAGCTGACCACCGGCCTGGATCCGCAGGCCCGCCGGGCGATGTGGGACCTGGTGCGGGACATCCGCGAGCAGGGCAAGACCGTCTTCCTGACCACCCACTACATGGAGGAGGCGGAGCGGCTGTGCGACCGGGTGGCGATCATAGACCATGGAAAAATCGTGGCCCTGGACACGCCGGAGAATCTGATCCGCTCCCTGGGGGCCGAGAGGCGGGTGGTCTTCGGCGTGGATGGGTGCTTCGACGAGGGAATGCTGCGATCAGTCCCCGGCGTGGCCCAGGTGGAGCGGAGCGGGGAGCGGGTGGTGGTTTATGGACAGGGCAAGGGCCTGGTCGGCGGTGTGGTTAACACACTGGAGACCAGCGGCATCCGTTTCCGCGACCTGCGCACCGAGCAACCGTCGCTGGAGGACGTGTTCCTGGCGCTCACCGGGAGGGAGATGCGAGATTAGGAGGCCGCTAATGCGCGCTTTGTGGAAACTTACCCTCGTTCAGATGAAACTCTACTTGCGGGAACCGACAGCCGCCTTCTTCACGATTCTCTACGCGCCGATGATGCTCATTCTCTTCGGCTTCATCTACGGCAACGATCCTACTCCCTTCTTCGGTGGTCGCGGCACGATAGATGTGTCCGTACCAGCTTACATCGGGTTAATCATCGTCACGGTAGGGCTGATGAGTGTCCCTATCAGCACCGCCAGCAATCGCGAGGTTGGCATCCTGCGCCGCTTTCGAGCCACTCCCCTACGCCCAATAGCCTATCTGGTTGCCAGCGTGGTGGGGTATTTCGTCATGACCCTGCTGGGTGTCCTGCTCCTGGTTCTGGTCGGTAAGGTCGGATACAACGTGCGGTTTGAGGGGCACATCCTGAGCGTGATGGCTGGCTTCACACTGGGGGCGTTGTCCTTCTTCTCCCTCGGCTACCTGATCGCCGGACTCGCGCCCACGGCTCGCATCGCGCAGACGGTGGGGATGGTCGTCGCCTTCCCCATGATGTTCATCTCCGGGGCCACCATCCCTCTGGAGACGCTGCCGGAGTCAGTGCGCAACGTGGCCCGCTTCATCCCCCTGACGCACGTGGTCATCCTGATGCGGGGACTATGGTTCGGCGAGGGATGGGGTGAGCATCTGACCGAGGTAGCTGTGCTGGTGGGGGTGCTAACGGCGGGTGTCATTGTGTCTGCCAAAACCTTCCGCTGGGAGTGATAGAATTTCGCCTTTGAGATGAACTGTGATAGAATAACGGTATTCAACACAGAAAGCGGGGGGCGTCTGAGATATGCGCGCACGCACCTGGGCTATCTTCATCCTGATCAACGTCATCGTCTCAGCGGTGGTAGTGCTGACAATTCTATTCATTTGGGGGCGCGTCCATACTCCTGCTCCCTCTACCTCTACCCATGTTCCCGCTGCCACCCTCACGCTCTCGACCACCGAGGAGGCGGCAGGCACGGCGACTGTGCTACCCGTTGCTTCCCCCACACCACCAGGACCGCTGCTGTATACCGTTCAGGAGGGAGACACGTTGGGGGCTATCGCTCTGGCGTATGGCGTCTCCGTGGAGGATCTGATGGCCGCCAACGGACTCACCGACGCCAACCTGCTTCACGTCGGCCAGACGCTTGTGATCCCGATTGGCAATCTTCCCACACCCCCTCCGGGTCCAAGTGCCGAAACGGGGCCTGAACCTTCTCCCACGGTGGTGACGCTTCCCACTTTGTTGCCTACTTCTACCCCCTCGGGCCCGCCGTTGGTCGAGATCGGCCAGGTGCTGGGCTCCGGCGATGTGGCGGCCGAGGTGGTGCTCGTGCGTAACCGGGGCGGAGCAACCAGCCTGGAGGGGTGGACGCTTTCTGACGCGGAGGGGAATACCTTCATCTTCCCAGCGATCACCCTCTTCACCGACGCGCAGGTGCGTCTGCACTCGGCTGCGGGCAGTGCCACGCCCAGCGACCTATACTGGGGTCGCATGGCGCCGGCCTGGAGCGGGGGCGAACTGATCACGCTGCGCGACGCGGCGGGAAGCGTGGTGGATACCTACATCGTGCCGTAGAGACCTCTCCCTCTCTCACAGGGAGGGGGGGAGGGGGTGAGGTCAGCAGACACGCTCGATCCTGGCCCCCAACAGGCGCAGTTTCTCCTCCGCTCGCTCGTAGCCCCGGTCAATCTGACGGATGTTACGGATGGTACTCTTCCCCTCGGCGCAGAGGGCTGCAATGAGGAGCGCCATGCCCGCGCGGATGTCGGGGCTATTCACTTCATCGCCATGCAATCGCGATGGCCCCTGCACCACGCATCGGTGAGGGTCACAGAGGATGACGCGTGCCCCCATGGCGATCAGTTGGTCCACGAAGTAAAGCCGGCTCTCAAACATCTTCTCGTGGACCAACACGGTCCCCTCGCACTGGGAGGCCAGGACGACGGTGATGCTCATCAGGTCGGCGGGGAAGGCTGGCCAGGGTGCATCCTTGATGGAGGGGATAGCCCCGCCGATGTCCGGGACAATAGTGAGGGACTGTTCTGCAGGTACGAAGATATCCTGACCCTGCGTCTTGAACTGCACCCCCAGTCGCCCGAACACTAGGCCCACCATGTGCATGTGTTCGGGGGCCGCGTTCTTGATGAGCAATTCACCGCCGGTCACCGCTGCCAGAGCGATGTAACTTCCCACCTCCATGTAGTCCGGGCCGATGGTGTATTCCCCACCGCCCAGCCGCTCTACCCCGTGGATGGTAAGCGTGTTGGAGCCGATGCCCTCAATCTGTGCTCCAAACCGACACAACATATAGCACAGGTCCTGCACGTGGGGTTCACAGGCCGCGTTGCGGATGATGGTGGTGCCGCTGGCCAGCGTCGCGGCCATGATGGCGTTTTCGGTGGCCGTGACGCTGGCCTCATCTAACAGGATGTCGGCCCCGTTCAACCGCTTACCGTGCAGTCGGAAGGCACCGTCGGCGTCCACATCTGCTCCCAATGCTCCCAACGCCAGAAAGTGAGTATCCACTCGCCGCCGCCCGATGACGTCGCCTCCGGGTCGAGGCAGATGCACCGCGCCTGTCCGGGCGAGCATCGGCCCGGCCAGCGTGATGGAGCCCCGGATGCGTCCAAAGAGTTCGGGATTCAACTTGGATGTGTGGATGTCACGAGCCTGCAACCGCCAGGTGTTTGGATCCAGCATCTCGATGGAGACGCCGACCTCGGAGAGCAGTTCACCCATCGTCGCCACGTCTCCGATGGCCGGTAGATTGTGCAGCGTGACCGGCTCGTCGGTCAGCAGACAAGCGGCCAACAATGGCAACGCTGCGTTCTTGTTTCCGCTGGGAGTCACCGTCCCGAACAAGGGATGCCCACCTTCAATGATGAATTTCTCCATTCTCGCTGCTCCGTATCTTCTCTAGCCATGAGGCTGTCACAGGATCGAGATGTTCCTTCCAGGTGCTCACTAAATCCAATATCGCGGCCCAATCGGGACGCAGGTGATAAACGTAGGTCTGCTCGCCGACCTCTTCAGTGTGAACGGTGGCCAGCCCGTGCTTCACCAACTGGCCGATAAGCATGTCCAGGTCTCCCTCATCAGCTACGTTCTCTGCTGGAGCAAAACGAAGCCAGGTCGCTGGCCAGAGGAGGTGGCGTTGGCGCAGGTAAAGAATGCAGAGTTCTACCTGGGCAGCGTGCAGCAAGTGGGTCAGCTCCTCCATCTGTCGCCGAATTGCGCTGGCCTGCTCCTCGAAAGCCTCCACACGGCGCTGTAAGCGAGCCAGTTCCCGCTCGACCAGGTGCGTGCCCAACAGCCGGTCGGCGATGACAAGAACGGCAAACCACAAACGTATCCAGACGTTCATCGCAGCCTCAACGTCACCACGTCCCCCGGATGCAACCCAAGCCTCTTGGCAGCGTTTCCCTCCCGCACTGCGATCTCCAGATGTCCCTCACTGCCTACCAGGGCCAGCGTCTCGCCAGGCTCAACCTCCGCGTAGGTGCGATCCACGCCCGCGATCTCTTGCCCTGCCATCACGACTGTCGCCTCACCAACCTTGAAGCGCATCTGTTCCTTTTCTACCCCGTCTACTGCCTGCTGAAAAGCAGGAGCAAGCGAGAGTTCGTCCCCACTCCACACAAGCAGCCCTATGCTGGTGATGACGTTGCCGAAGCGATCGGCGTGCAGCACCTCGCCGGTGATGCTGTCGCCGGTGATTTCCAGGCGCGGGGGCGGAAAGGTGGCTGGGTCGCGCACGGGCGGGCCGAGGGTGGTGATGGGAATACCAGCCGCCAGGTGAGCGGCGGCGGGGGCGAAGACGTCTCGCCCGTGAAAGGTGTGGCTGACCTGGGGCAGGCGATAGCGCGGGATAGCGAGTTCCACCAGCGCCTCCACTTGCTCGCAGGCCATCACGTAACTGAAGACACCGTTATCAGGCCCGACGAAGCAGCCCTTCGGTGTGCGTAAGGCGATGGCCCGCCGCGCACCCCCCACGCCAGGGTCCACCACGACGAGGTGCACGGTGTGCGGCGGGAAGAATGGGTAGGCAGTGTAGAGCACGTAGGCGGCCTGGCGGACGTCCTGCGGTGCGATCTCGTGGGAGATGTCTACCAGTTGGGCTATGGGAGCGATGCCAAGGATGACACCTTTCATCGTCCCCACATAGCCATCGGCTGTGCCGAAGTCGGTCGTGAGAGTGACAAGCGGGATTTGTCCCATAAGTGGGGCTATTCTACAGGTAAGAGATGAACTCGTCAAGCCATTATCTCCCCTTGACAAACTCGCTTTTAGCGGTATAATTTTTAGGAACTTTCGGAATATTAGGATATTCTTGGTTACCGATGAGACTATCCCCCAGGCAACGAGATTTTCTGAGCCGGCTGCTCGATCTCTATCGTGAGGCCGAGGCACCGGTGCACTACGCAGACGTGGCGCAGGCGCTAGAGGTGAGGCCGGTCACGGCCTACGAGATGCTGCGCCTTCTGGAAGGAAAGGGACTGGTGCACTCCGAGACGGTGCGCCCCCAAGGCCACAGGGGCCGTTCGGTCGTCGTCTTCTCCCCCACGGAGAAGGCGACGGCTCTTCTTGCCGAGTTGATGGGCAATCCTCTCAACGAGAGAGAGTGGGAGGAGGCCAAAGCAGACATCCTGCAAGCCCTGGAAGGGGACAAAGGTACCGGTTACCAGAACTTGCTGGATGAACTTCTGCTGCGTATCCCGGAGCGCAAGTCCCCGCTCCTCTTCGCCGCCGATATGCTTACGGCTATCATCCTGGTTTTCCACGAGTTGCGGGACAGGGCGGGGGCGAAGAAAATCTTCTCCAATCTGCGCTTATTTGGCCCGCCAGGATGGGCAGTGCTCTACTCGTTGGCCGGTTTCAGCCTGGCTCTCTCGCTGGTCGAGAAGGCCAACCGCCGGGCTACCTCGCTGTTGCTTTCCTATTCCCAGCAGTTCCGCGAGCATCTGGACGGCCTGACAGGAGGGGAAAAGGCACGCCTGTCCGATTTTGTCTATGAGGTGCTGCGGGCCGTTGGGCTGTAGAGGGAGGTGGTGTGGGCAACGCGAGACACAGAACGTGAAACTCAAACGTCAAACAGTCGCTACTGGATGAGGAAGCAATCCAGCACCGGCTCTTTCAGGCCGGTGCGGCTTGGCCTGAGTAGTAACGTCAAATGCAAGAAATGGGAGGTGAAATGATGACTGGGTTACTCGAAAAGAGTCTGCTGTTGGGCTTGGGCGTGCTGACGCTGACCCGCGACAAGGTAGTTCAGGTTGTGAATAGACTGGTCGAGGAAGGTGAGATCAGGCCCGAGGAAGCCCCCGGTATCGTTGACAAACTGGTGGCACGGGGTGAGACGGAGCGGGAGGAACTGCGCAGACTGGTGCGCGAGGAACTCGACAAGGTCCGCATCAATGTGCCCCTGGCTTCCCGCAAGGACATCGAAGAACTTAGCCAGAAAATCGACGAACTGGCCACCAAGGTCGAGACGCTGGCGGGCAAAAAGCAGGCCAAGAAGAGAGAGTGAACCTATCGAACCGCCGGCGCAGCGGTTCGTCCATAGCTTGAGCCCGCAGGAGGCGCCTGACCTGGCCAGGGAAGCAATACGCCATAGGGTACCTCCTGCGTTCTACTTGTGGTAAAATAGAATCCAATGGCCCGCTTGCCCGTCCGCAGTGTTCGGCATTTCCAGCGCTACCGCGAGATCGCCCAGGTCTTCGTTCGCCACGGCTTCGGCGAATTGGTGGACTTGCTGGAATTGCAGCCTTACCTCGCACTGCCCCGGCGGTTGTTACGCCGCCGGCGCCAGGCGGCTCCCCCGCTGGGGGCTCCCCGCCGTCTGCGCCTGGCGCTGGAAGAGCTAGGGCCTACCTTCATCAAACTGGGCCAGATTCTGAGCACCCGTCCTGACCTGCTTCCTCCTGCTTACGTCGCCGAACTCGTCAAACTGCAAGACACCGTGCCTCCAGAGCCGTGGGAGCCGATCCGGGCGCAGATCGAGGCAGAACTGGGAGCGCCGCTGGAGGAACTGTTCGCTGCCTTCGAGCCTGTTTCCATCGCCGCCGCCTCTCTGGCCCAGGTGCACGCTGCAACCCTGCCCGACGGCAGCCAGGTCGTCGTCAAGGTGCAGCGGCCGAATATCCAGACGACGATCAAGACAGACCTGGAGATTCTGTTTGATCTGGCCCGACTGCTCCAGGCGCGCACCCAGCTAGGGGAGATCTACAACCTGCCGGAGATCGTCGAGGAGTTCACCACCACGCTGCGGGCCGAGCTGGACTTCTACCGTGAAGGGCGTAACGCCGACCGCTTTCGCGCCAACTTCGCCGACGAGGCTTACCTCTACATCCCGCAGGTCTACTGGGACTTCACCACTCACCGTGTGCTGGTACTGGAGCGCATCAACGGCATCAAGATTGACGACATCGAAGCGCTGGACGCGGGGGGCTACGACCGCCACCGCGTCGCCCTCCACGCCGCCCGCATGATCATCAAGGAGGTGCTGGAGGACGGCTTCTTTCACGCCGACCCCCATCCGGGCAACTTCCTCATCATGCCGGGCGAGGTCATCGGCGCGATGGATTTCGGGATGGTAGGTCACCTGAGTCACCGGTTGCGGACCGACTTGGTCCGTCTCTACATCGTCGCTGTGCAAATGGACGAGGAAGGTATCGTGGACCAATTGGTCCGCATGGGAGTGGTCAGCGGCGCTGTGGATCGGGCGGGACTGCAGCGGGACGTGACGCGGCTGCTGCGCAAGTATTACGGGTTACCGCTGGGAGCCGTGCGGGCCCGCGAGGCGATCGAGGAAGCTATGCCCGTCGCCTTTCGCCACCACTTGCGCCTGCCCTCAGAACTGTGGCTGCTGGGCAAGACGCTGGCGATGATGGAGGGAGTGGGGCTGAAACTGGCCCCCGACTTCGACATCTTTGCTTTTTCCGAGCCTTATGTCCGTCGCTTTATGTGGCAGATGGCCTCCCCACGCGTATGGGGACCCACGTTGCTCAAGGGGGCCGGCGATTGGGCAGACCTGCTGGGTCTCATCCCGCGCATCGGTTCACAACTGCTGACCCGCGTTGAGCGCGGGGAGTTGGAGATCACGCTCAGCCACAAGGAACTGGATCAGGCACTGGCGCGGCTGGACAGGTTGGCCAACCGCCTTTCGCTGAGCGTGCTGTTGGCCGCATTTATCGTCGGGCTGGCCTTGCTCGTCCCGGCCTTCAACCTGGCCCAGCGGTGGGGACTGGCGACGATACTGGTCATCGTGGGCTTTATCGCTGCCAGTCTGTTGGGCCTGTGGCTCATCTTCTCCATCTGGCGATCTAGAAAAGGACGCTAGCGTATACCACACGCGAGAGGACAACGCAGTTTTCTAACCATCCGGCTGATTGGCTTGGTACGGCGCAATGTGATATAATCGCCTCGCTATGGGGGTTACCGCAGGGGGCGGCTTCCACATTGCCATCAACGCGCATCTTCTCTCGGGCCGAGCCTGGTACCGCAGCGCCGGCGTGCATCAGTATATCTATCACTTGCTACGCCATCTGGGGGAGGCCGACGGCAGGTTGCGTTACACCGTTCTGCTGGGCGAGGGCATGCTTCCTTCAGACGTTGCCATCACTTCACTCCGATCCCGTTGGCCCACGAGCCGGGCAGCCGCGCGGGTGGTATGGGAGCAGTTGGTGCAACCGTGGGCGCTGCACCGGATTGGAGCGGATCTGGTGCATGGGCCGGTCTTCGTCGGCCCTCTGCTCACCCCCTGCCCGGTTGTCGTGACTATCCACGACCTGAGTTTCATCCGCTTCCCTGGCCTGTTCCAGCCCGCCAACCGGCTCTACCTGACAGTGCTGACGCGGCTTTCGGCCCGGCGTGCCCGGCGGCTCATCGCCGTCTCGGCACACGCGGCTGCTGAGAGCACGCGGCTGCTGGGCGTCCCCCCAGAGAGGGTTGACGTGGTCTATCACGGGGTGGATCCGGCCTTTCGCCCGCTGCCGGACGATGAAGTCGCAGCCTTTCGTCAGCGCCGGGGACTACCGGAGCGGTTTGTGCTCTTCGTAGGCACATTGGAACCGCGCAAGAACCTGGCGCGGCTGGTGGAGGCTTTCGCGCGCATTCACGATGGTCGGGTTAGGTTGGTGCTGGCTGGCGGGAAAGGCTGGTTCTACGATGAGCTCTTCGCCAAAGTGGAGGCCCTGGGCTTGAGCGAGGAAGTCATCCTCCCGGGCTACGTGATGAACGACGAATTACCCCTATGGTACAACGCTGCGACCGTCCTGGCTTACCCCTCGCTGTACGAAGGGTTCGGGTTGCCGGTGCTGGAAGCGCAGGCATGCGGCACGCCGGTGCTGACCTCGAATGTGTCCTCGTTGCCCGAGGCGGCTGGTGACGCGGCTGTGATGATAGACCCTTACGACGTGGAGGCGTTGGCCGCAGGGTTGAGCCGTCTGCTCGAGGACGAAGCGTTGCGGCGCGAGTTGCGGGAGCATGGCCTGGCCCACGCCAGTCAGTTCACCTGGTCACACACGGCGCAGGAGACGGCACGCGTGTACCGCCGTGCTCTGCCTGTCCCGAGCACAGCCGAGGGAAGCAACATCGAAGGGGAGGGGCGATGAAAGCACGTCGCCGAGCCCCCTGGTGGGTTGTCATCTCCGACGTCTTGCTAATCAACGTCAGTATGTTGCTGGCCTACTGGGTGCGCTACGAGTTGCGGTGGTTCCGCGACATCAGCTACTACCATCCAGTATCATACTACATTCCCTTTTGTTTCTTGTTCACCATCCTGATGCTGCTGGCCTTTCAGATGGACCGGGTCTATCAGCGCTGGCGCGGGCGCTCGTGGCTCGATCAGGTTTATCACATCATCAACGCCGCAGCCAAGTCCGTCGTAGTGCTCTTTGCCACCACCTTTTTCCTGGACATCTTCCGACCTTTTCAGTATTCGCGGGCGCTTTTTCTGCAAGCAGGTTTGATCGTCATCGCACTGCTGAGCCTGGCGCGGCTGGCGCAGACTGGGACCGAGGGCCGGCTGTGTGCCCGTGGCATCGGAGTGGCCCGCGTCATCATCGTCGGGGCTGGCGAGGTGGGACGTACTGTAATGCGTACCATCGTGGCGCGTCCTGAGTTGGGTTATCAGATCGTCGGCTTCGTGGACGACAACCCCCAGAAGGGCCAGACCAACATTGGCCGTTTCAAGGCCCTGGGGCCGTTGCGCAATCTATCCCGGCTGATCGTGGAAGAAGCAGTGGATGAGGTCATCATCACGCTACCGTGGATGTACCATCGCAAGATTATGTCCATCGTGCGCGAGTGTGAGCGACGACAGGTGAGCGCCTCCATTGTGCCAGATCTCTTCCAGATGAGTCTTAGCCACGTGGATGTAGACGACCTGGGCGGGGTGCCGCTGGTCGGCGTGCGAGAGGTCGGTTTCGGGCGGGGGGCGCTGCTGGTCAAGCGAGGGGTAGATATTGTGGGGGCAGTGATGGGACTGACGATGGGAGCCCCCCTTCTCGCGTTGATCGCGCTGACTATCCGGCTCGATTCACCCGGCCCGATCGTCTTTCGCCAGACCCGCGTGGGGGCTGGCGGGAAGCCGTTCGAGATGTACAAGTTCCGCTCGATGCATGAGAGGGCTGAGGAGAAATTGGAGCAATTGCGCAATCTGAATGAGGCTGAGGGCCCCATCTTCAAGATGCGCGACGATCCACGCCTGACTCGCCTGGGCCGGTTTCTGCGACGTACCAGCCTTGACGAACTGCCGCAACTGTGGAACGTACTGCGTGGAGAGATGAGTCTGGTGGGGCCGCGTCCGCCACTGCCGGCGGAGGTTAGCCGCTATATGGAGTGGCATAAGAGGCGGCTAGAGGTACGCCCGGGGATGACCGGGCTGCAACAGGTCAGGGGTCGCAGTATGCTCAGTTTCGACGAGATGGTGTTGCTCGACGTCTACTACATCGAGAATTGGTCATTGTGGCTTGATTTCAAAATCCTGCTGCGCACCATCCCTGCGGTGTTGTCTGGAGGCGGTGCATATTAACACTTTCTGCCTGGAGCAAGCCAAGGCGGGTGTGGTAGTGAAACAAGACAGGCCCAGTATTGACCTGGGCCTGTCCTGCTCTATGAACGTACCTACACCGAATCGTCAGACGAGGCTAGGGTACGCCAACCTTCTCTTCGGTCCCTGCCACGCGTCCAACATGTACCTTACATCCTGGTACAGGCCCGGATTCCCACTCAGCCAGGTCGTTACTTCCTCCCGCGTCGGTAGTTGCCTGCCCCCTGCCCCGTTCGTAGCTCGGTTGGCCACCAGGTCCAGGAACCGGCCCCGCCAGGGCTCCTTCAGGGAGAACAGGGCCTCGGTGAGTGGCTCTCCTAAACGGGACCGAGGCCAGTGGCGGTATATCTCGCCCAGACGCTGGGCCATTGTCTGAACCGAGACGCCGAAACGGACGGCCAGGTTTTCCAGGGGGACGACCTCGGCACAGGCTAGTCGCACCCAGGCCGCTGGCATCAGCAGGCAGCGTGCGAAGAGGTCGCTGTAGGCACGGGATTGCTCGCGGTGGGGCCAGCGCAGTTCGGACGCGCGAGAGGAGTGGCAGAAGGCCACATACAGCTCCCGTGCCATACCTGCACGCTGAACGGCGGGGGGGGTTGTGGGGTCAACCACGATCAGCCGCGAGCCATCAAGGCAGGATCTGTAGGCAGCATCGTAAAGTCCCAGGCTCAACTCAATGAAATTCAGGCGCTCGAAGATGGGGAGAGGGTCTTTGATCATTTCCCGCACAGGCACGGGGGGCCCTTCAATGCCGTGAGCCCGCAGCAATCCCCAGGCCAAACATTCGACGAGCAGGGCCTCTACGTTTGGGAGTTTCTTGTCAGAGTATTCTTGCCTCATTTCTCCTCCAGGCAACAGGGGGGACAGACAGAGCTCTTCTAATCTATCAGCCACTCGTATAACCTGACCACAAACTCCTGGATAGATTCAGCCTCGACGGCCAATACAACCTCCCGCTCCTCATCGGTAAGGTCAAACTCTGTCAGGAGAACGGGCCGATTCCCATTCAGCAACTCCTGGCAGAACTCGCGATCTATCAGCGCGGTACCAATGAGGGTTTGGAGTGCCATCGCCGACATGAACCTATTTCCAGTAGTATGGCAAGGTCAATGGCACGCCGGCTCCCACTCCTACAGGAGCGAGCCAGCGGCCTATTCGCCTACGCAGGAACCAGTCCCTAGGCCCCGGCAGATCCTGGCTGGCAAAGTGCGCTGGCGAAGGCTTCCAGCGTATCGGCCTTTACCGTCAACACAGCCTGTCGCTCCGCTTCCGTGAGGTTCAGAGCGGCCAGCACCTCCCGACGCTGACCGTTGAGCAACTGCTCACGAAAAGCGGAGTCAGTCAGAGCTCTCTAAACCAGCTCGTCAATCCTGTGTGTCGGCATTGCCCGCCCTCCGATACTCAGGACCACTCGACAGCTCGCCACACCCGGCCAGTACCCACACCAGGCCAACCCGCCATCCACAACAAAAGGCGATTTATGCAGTTGAAGCCCCCGACAGGACTAAGCCGCTCAGAACCCCGGCTGGCAGAGCGCACCGGCGAAGGCTTCCAGCGTATCGGCCTTCACCGCCAGCACGGCCCGTCGCTCCGCTTCCGTCAAGCTCAAGGCGGCCAGCACCTCGTGGCGCTGACCATTGAGCAGCCGCTCACGGAAAGCGGTATCGGTGAGGGCCATCCAGACCAACTCGTCAATCTTGCGCGTGGGCATCGTTTGCTCTCCTCACGCTCCACTGCCGCCGCCGTCGAACCCGCACGGCGCTACGAGGCCAGGCGGCCCGACCAATGCTGCCACGCCAGCCTGGGGCCCCACCTCCCGCGCAAACGCGCCGGGGGCCAGGGAACCAAGGGCCAGCACCAGGAGCAGCATCAGGGTCACCAGCACCAGGGCCAACTTGCCGCGTCTGTTGTTCATCGTTACCCTCCTTATGGTATCAAATCTGGCAAAAGTCTACCACAGAGCTCTTACAAATCTCTTACAGTCGAACAAGCAAACAAACAAAGAGGCTGCCCGGTGGCAGCCTCGGCGGGTCTGGTTCAGATCCTGGGGAGCACCTGGGCGACGGTCTCAGTCTGGCCTCTTCCCGGCTATCCGCTCGTATAATCTGTTCGTCTCAATCGAGGGTTCGGCGTCCAGCTCTTGCTTCAATACCTCCTGGCAACGATGGTATTGGGCCAGCGCCTCCGCGCGCCGGCCGGCAGCGGCGTAACATTGCATGATGCGCCGGTGGACGTCTTCCCGCAGCTCGTCTACCTCCAGCGCCCGCCTATACCAGTCGATCGCTCCCTCAAATTCCCTCCGCGCCTCGTGACACCGTCCCACCCCCACCAGCGCCTCGAGGTACATCTCCCGCAGCGCCTCTCGCCTGGGCAGGCACCATATCCGCTCCACCTGGGGCAGGAAATCCCCCCTGTAGAGCGCCACTGCCCGCCGCCACAGGTCCTCCGCCTGCCAGTCGTGAGATGGCAGGAGCCGCGCCCGCTCGACCAGGGCCTCGAACTCCTCGACGTCCAACCAGCAGTCCACGTCGCTCAGCCGGTACCGTCCCTCCTCCACCACCACGACCTCGGCACCCAGGGCGCGGCGCATGCGATGGAGCGTGATGTGGAAACGATTGGTCATCTTTTTCGCGGGTAACTCGGGCCAGAATGCGGTCCCGATGGCGTCCCGCTCCAGGGGCCCGTGCAGGAGAATGTAGAAGAACAACTCCCTGGCCTCCGCTGTCCGCCACTCGGACGTGGAGATAGTATGCCCGTCGCGGACGACCCGGCCCTCCCCCAGGGCGTAGATTTCCAGGCGGCCTGCCGCGCCTTCTTCCGCCCCCGTGACAGCTTGCTCCTCCTCTCCCCCGAAATCCCTCAACTGTTGCACCCGCTCGACGACGGCGCGGCAGGCCGGCAGGCCCTCGCTTACGCCGAGCCTCAAGAGCTCCTCGGCGTGCTGCCCCTCCACGGCCGCGAACTGGTGCGTGCCGATCTCGTCCGCCAGCTCCAGCGCCTCGCGCAGTCCTGCAACAGCCTGCGGCTTATCCCCGGCCAGCAGGTGGGCTTTGGCCAGCAGAAACCTGGCCCGGGCCAGCTCGCGCTTCGCCTGCCGCTGCTCCAGGAAACGCGCGGCCTCGGAGAGAAGCCGGAGGCCCGCCTCGACCTCGCCGCTTTCGGCCAGCGCGATTCCCTCGGCCACGGGCAGCGGCCCGCGCACCTCGAAATCCAGCCCCTTTTCCTCGGCCAACTGCCGGGCCTGCCCCAACACCTCGAGCGCCCGCGCCTGGTCCTCCTGCCAGCGGTACATGTCCGCCCGCGCCGCCAGGACGAGAACGGCCAGGCCCGGCCTGCTCTCCCGCGCGATCTGCCAGGCGGCGTCGTACAAGGATTCGGCGCGCTCGTAGGCGCCGACGTCCCGGTAGATGCTGGCCATCCCCTCTGAGATGTTGGCCTGGCCGCGCAGGTCGGCCGCGCGTCGCGCGGCCGCCAGCCCCTCCTCGTACAGCGCCAGTGCCCTCCGGTACTCGCCACGATCGTAGTGGAGCATGCCCAGGTTATTCAGCACGCCGGCCAGTTGCGCGGGCGACCCCAGCCGCCGTCCGATGGCCAGCGCCTCGTTCAGGCAGGCGGCCGCCTCGTTAAGTTGCCCCTGCGAGGCGAACGCGAGCGTCAGGTCCTGCAGCAGGTTGACCACATTGTAGGGGCTGCCGACCTGCCGGAACAGCGCCAATGCGTTCTGCAGTTCGGCGACTCCCTCAGTCAGATGGCCCAGTTTGACGTAGGCCATCCCGATCAGCCGCTGCGCCTCGGCCCGCTCCATCATCTCGTCCTGGCCCAGCATGTCCAGCGCCCTTCGTGCCTCTGTGATTGCGTCCTCGTAGCGGCCCTCAAACAGTCCCAGCGTCGCACGCTGATTGTGCACCCTGGCTGGACTAGTTGTATCTCCCCGGTCAGCGAACCCGGCCTCGGCGTGGGCCAGCGCCTGCTGTGCTCCCCCGTAGTCGTAGCGGTCGGTGAGCACCTTGCTCTGATAGAGCGACAGCCGTGGGGCCTGAGCTCTGACCTCTTCGGGCAGCGCCTCCGCCCAGCGCAGCAGCGTCTCGACCCGCCCCCGCGTGAACCATTCCATCGCCACCCGCTCCATCAGCGCCGTCGCGTCTGGATAGGCCCCGGCGGCCAGGTAGTGATACACTGCTTCCTCAACTTCGTTGCCCCGCTCGAACCGCTTCGCGGCACGCCGGTGCAGTTCAGCGTAGCGGGCCGGGTCGCGCTGGCGCAACTGCTCGTGCAGGAAGTCGCGGAACAGATTGTGGTAGCGATAGGTCGCCGCCCCACCCTTCCCAAAACGGGTGACGAAGAGATTGCGCCGCTCCACCTCCGCCAGCAGCGCACGCGGCCTCCTGATCTGCAGGACATCGCGGCACAGTCGTGACGACATCTCGCGCAGCACAGCCGAGGTGCACAGGAAATGCTGAACGTCGGGGGGCTGTCGGTTTAGCACCTCGCTGGCCAGGTAGTCGTACGTCTCGGTAGTGGCTCTCTCCGCGTCGAGCAGGGCAACCCGAGTTTCCTCGCGCAGCAGACCGGCCAGCAGCAGGACGCCGGTGATCCAACCCTCAGAATTGGCGGCTATCGCTTCCGCCTGAGCCTCGGACACCTCGATGCGCGATAGCTGCAGAAGATCGCGGATTTCCTGGGGGGCGAAGCGCAGGTCCTGGCCCGTCAGGCCGATGAGCTGGCGCTTGGCAACCAGGCGCGTGATGGGAACGTCAGGCAACACACGGCTGCCCAACATCAGGTGGCAATTGAAGGGCAGGACTTCGAGCAAACGGTGCACAAACGTGCGGATGCCGAAGGCGCCATCCAATGCCTCGTAGTTATCCACCACGACGACGAAGGAGGCGTCAATCTCCAGCACCTCGTTGACCAACTCCCCCACAACAACGGTCGGATCGCGGAAGAGGTCGCCAGACCTGGAGGCCAACGCCGCTCGAGTGCGCTTGCCAAAGCCTGGGAAGCGCTCGCGGATAGCACCGACCAGGTACTCGATGAAGACACCCAGGTCACGCTCGCGCTCATCGGCGGTGTACCAGCACACCGGCATGGGGCTGCGCTGCGCGAAGTCCACCAGCGCCGAGGTCTTGCCGTAGCCAGCCGGGGCAGAGACAAGCGTCAACCCGCACTCAAGCCCCCGCTCGATGTCCTGACACAACCGCGGCCGGTGCAGCAGGCCTGCCGGGCTGGGTACCAGCAGTTTGGATCGGACGAGGGTGAGTTTGGAAACGGGCAACGTTTAAGGCTCCTGTGGCTGGTAATTCGACAAATCGCGAAAAACTGCAATTTCTCGAAGTATACCCTCATATTGTCAAAGTAGCAAGTGGCTCACTCAGGTGCTCTTCTCGACTGCGAGAAGGGGCGGTGAACCTGCACGGCCTGCGGCTACGTCCCGACGAAGGCCGCAGCATCGAGTTGGTCTGGTTTGGGGAGACAGTGGTGATGGACTTCATGCGCCATGTCCACGGACGGGTGAGGAGACTCGCCAGGCCTGCGGGACGCAGGCGGGTCTCCTATCGGCTAGCGACTGTGCCCTTTCAGGTCGTTTTGACGACAATGTCGGAGAGCACGTTGGCGGCCTCGTCCCCCCGGTCGGCGGCGTTGCTCAGGTGGCGGTAGATTTCGCGCATTTTGAGCATGTGCACTACATGCTCCGCGTCCTGTGGCTGGTGGAACAAGTCTGCCAAAGCCTCGCGGTAGACAGTCTCTACGCGGTTCTCCAGCGCCTTGGCCCGCACGGCGTGGTCCTGGGCCACGCTGGGGTGGTCGGACAAGCGCAGCACACCCAGATGGATCTCGCGCGCGGCGTCGCACAGCAGCGAGACCATGCGCCGCAGGAAGTCGTTAGGCTCCACCTCGAGGATGACCATCTCATCAACCGTCGTGTAGGCATAGTCGAGGATGTCGTCAATGGTGCGTGAGAGAGCATGAATATCCTCTCGGTCAATCGGCGTGACGAAGGTGCGGTTCAGTTCGTCAATCAGGATGCGCCGTGTCTCGTCGGCTTCTTTCTCCATGTGCGTGACCACTTTGGCATGCTCATCGCTTGGATCTTTGACATATTCAAGCAAGGCTTCCATCCCCCGCACAGTATAATCGGCCTGTTGGAGCAGCAACTGGATAAACCGGTCCGGTCGAGCTTGGAAGAAACGCCGTAGCCAGCTCATATTTCCCTCCTCCTACGTCACAACAGGGTACACGACCAGGTATGCCAACGCCGCCAGAAGCCCCGAGGCGGGGATCGTCAATACCCAGGTGGTGAGGATGTGACCGGCGACATTCCAGCGCACTTTGCTCAGCCGCTCGGCCGACCCGACACCCAGAATGGCTGAACTGACCACCTGCGTGGTGCTGACAGGACCACCTAGCAGCGCTGCCCCCAGGATCACCGCCGCTGATGCGACCTGAGATGTGAAGCTATGTACTGGTCGGATCTTGTAGAACTTCCCTCCCAGCGTGCGGATGACGCGCCAGCCGCCCATAGCCGTTCCCAGAGAGATGGCCCCGGCGCTGGCAGCGATTACCCACAGCGGCACCTGAAACCGCGTCAGAACCCTGGCCCCCATCAACCCCATCGTGATGATGCCCATTGTCTTCTGCGCGTCGTTTGTCCCGTGGCTCAGCGCCAGCGCCAGCGCAGTGAAAATCTGTGCCCGCTTGAAGAACCAGTTGATGCGCGGCGTGGCTCTCCGGGCCAGGAGCAATACCAGTTTCATGAGCACGTAGCCGCCGAGCAGCCCCACTGGTGGTGCCATCAGCAGGGCTGTGACGACTTTGACCAAGCCGTATGGTTGCACGGAGTCTACTCCGTAGCCCACGATGCTCGCGCCGATCAGCCCGCCGACGAGGGCGTGGGAGGAACTGGCTGGAATGCCGAAGAACCAGGTGATCAGGTTCCAGGCAATCGCGGCCAGCAGCGCTGCCATCACGACCACCATAGTGCTCGCGTAGGGCTGCACGACTTCGTGGCCGATGGTGGTCGCCACGGCGACGCCGAAGATGAAGGGGGCAATGAAGTGGGCTACCGCACTGAGCAGTAAGGCCTGCCGGGGCCCCATGGCACGCGACGAGATCATGGTGGCGACGATGTTGGCACTGCCGTGGAAGCCGTTCAGAAAGTCGAAGGCCAGCGCCGTGACAATGAAGGTGATCAGTAAGGGTGACATAGACGTATTCTCTGACCTTGCCGATGCAATAGGACATTGCTTGCTGCGCCTCGCGCTCACGCGAACGCCAAGGGCATTGTGCATCAAATCCTACAGTTTGTCAAATTCAGGCTGTCTCATAAATCCAAGTTTTGTTCCCTGTGTGCTGATCGCCATTGTCAGCGCAGAGCTGTCATCGGATTCGGGGAGCGGATTGAACGGATTCAAAGAGGCGGACTTATGAAACACTCTGAAATTTGGTTCCGGGGGTCTGTTCGAGTGTCGGGAGAGCTACTGGTCAAGCGCCTGGAGTGCGCCACGGCAGGCATCGCAGTCGGGTGCCAGTTCCAGCGCAGCCTGGAAAGACTTCCGCGCTAAGTCAGGCCGATCGAGCGCCAGCCAGGCCAGCCCGGAGTCGTAGTGGGCAGCGGCGAATTGGGGATCAATCTCCAGCGCAGTGCGATATTGCGCCAGTGCCTCTGTGTAGCGGGCATGGTTGTGATAGACGTGCCCCAGGTCGGCCCGCAGGTCGGCCCGGGTGGGGGCCAGGCAGAAGGCGTCCTGATAAAAGGCTACCGCTGTTTCCAGGTGTGTCGGGTCAATGGTTTCGCCCCAGTAGGCGTGCAGGACCCCGCTGTTGGAATAGTGCTCCAGTTCCAACGGCTCCAGCCGCCGTGCGCGGGCCAGGCTGCGCTCAGCCGCTTCCAAGAGTTCGGCCCGCAGGGCAATCTGGTCCTCCGGCAGGGCGCGGGCCAGGTTGTAGAACGCCTCGGCGCGAAACTGGTGGTAGGTTGCCTGCCAGGGCATGAGGGCCAGCGCCTGGTCGTATAGTTCGATACTCTCTCCCCATCGGCCGGCCCGGTCCAGCGCGCGGGCGCGGGCGACGAGCACGTCCGCCCAGGCTGATCCTCCCTCCAGCCGCGCCGCGACGAGCACCAACAGCAGCGCGCCCACCGCCGCGTACACCCGCCAGCGCACGGGCAGCCGCCTTGCGGGCGTGCCCCCTCCTTCCCTCTGCTTGGCGGCGGGAAGGGGACCGGGGGGTAGGGGGGCCTCCGAAGCCAGCCACGCCACGCACAAGCAGGCCATCATCCCTGTCGCCGTCAGGGTAAAGGCGAACTGGGTCTCGACGACGTGACCCGCCAGCGCAGCCAACGGCGCAGCAACGAGAGCGCACTCGACCGGGCCAGGCGCCGCCCGCCACAGGGCCAGCCCTCGCCGGGCGCAGGCCACCCCCAGAACCGCCGAGGCTGCCAGCCCCAGCCAGCCCTGCATCGCCAGCAGGTCAAGTGTCTCATTGTGAGCGCGGTCCCAGATGGCGCTGGGGTCCTCGATGTGGGCCAGTTCAGGGGGGTAAGCGGCGGTGTAGACAATGGCAGCGGTATCCGGCCCGTATCCCACGAGGGACCGCAGGTCGTACCATCGGTCCGGCTCCAGCCCCACCTCCGGCCATGCCGTCACCACCTCCTCAGCGGCTCGCCAGAGCACCAGCCGCACACGCACAGTGCCGCTATGGAGGTCCTGGGGCAGAACCATCCGCTCCACGTAGGGCAACTGCGAAAGGCGGGCCAAGGGAGCCAGGCCGAAATTCAGACCGATCAGCAGCCCGCTGACCAGGAGGATTCCTGCGGCGAGGCCGATCAGCACCAGCCGCCGATAAGTGGGCCAGAGCGCCAGCGCGGCGAAGAGTGTCAGCCCGACGAGCGCGCCGACCCACGGCCCCCGGCTTTGGGTGATGAGGAGGGCGGAGAGTTGCAAAGCTAGCGCCACGGCCCAGACGAGGCGGGAAGCGTGAAACGTGAAACGTGAAACGTGTTGCGTATTGCGTGGCGCGTGTTGCGTGATGAACCGGGCTAATGTGAAGGGGATGGCCAAAATGAGGTAGGCACCGAGGAAGATGGGGTTGCCCAGCGTACCGCCCGGCCGCCAGGTGAGGGAGAATTCCTGCCGAGGGAACGCCTCAGCGAGGGGGGTGAGGGCGACCAGGCTCCCCGCCACGACGATTGTCGTGAGCAGCCGCCGACGCTGGGAGGATGTGCGCAGGTGGGCAGCCACCAGAAATATCCAGAGTGCGAAAGTCAGCAACAGGTAGGCTCCCTGCTGTCGCTGGTAGGAGCCCCACAGGCTGACGAGGGGGCTGAGAGACGTGAAGGTGGAGAGTAGAACAACGCCAGCCATCAGCAGGATGGGCCGCACGAGGGGACGGTGGAGCCAGCGGCGTGGATCAGGTGGACAGGGTTCCCAGGCCAGCGCCAGGACGTGGGCAGCTAGCATCAACAGCGTCAGCGCCCGGAAGAGGGCCACCTTGGGTAGCTCATAATTGAGGCCCCAGGGGTTGACCGCCAGTGGTACCAGCACGATCGCCGCCAGCCAGCCGGCCTCCACGAGGGCGGTGGCGGTGCGATAGAAGCGAGATGAGGAGAACAAACCCTGCGCACTTGCCATCGGCCCGATTATACGGCATCACGGGGCCGCGGGCAAGAAAAACTCCCCGAAGGTCGGAACTTCGGGGAGTTTCTCACGCATAGCCTTCGTGCCGCCAGGCCACTGGGGCAGCAGGGAGTTCGGCGACAGTAGGATACCCTCACGCACAGGCGGGTCTACGGCACGCAGTCGGCGTCAGCGGTCTCAAACTGAGTAAGTCGGCCGCTCGAGCTCCAGCAGTAGTAGTACTTGGACTCCCTACGCATGTACGGGCTGAAGTCATCGCTGCTATCTGGCCCAACTTTGTCGGCAGGGCCTGTAGCGTTGGCCGTGATGCTGTCTGCGTTGTTCACTGCCATATAGACGTCAATGGCCGTCTGCACGACGTCCTTCTCTGCATCCTTGGCTGCGTCCTGTGCACCCTGTCCCACGTTTGTCAGCGCCAGTGCCGTCAGGCCGAAGAGAACCGCCAGGATGGCGATGACTACCAGCAGTTCGATCAGTGTGAAGCCTCGTTCGCTCTTCATTTCTCACCTCCTATGAGCATTTGAGTTTTCTCGGAAAGTCTTCGGAAACGCTCACAGCCCCGTCCTCGGGGCGTCTCCGGTGCAGTAGGGCCACAAAAGTCGCCCCGGGGACGGGGCTTCGAGCACTTTCCGAGAGATCTCCATTTCTGAGCCAAAAGTGGCACTATCCAGCTTCATGATAATGTGACCTACATAGAAAGAGGGTTACGCCCGCGTTACACCTCTGTTATTAGTCTACATTATCACCATTATACCCGCTGGATTCAAGGCTAACAATGGGACATAAGTACTATCACAGCCTCAAACTGTCCTCAACTGCTCAGCAACCGCCTGAGGTTCTCCGGGTCGCCCGCGTGGGCCAGTGCCTCGTCTGGCGTGATCTGCTGGTTGCGATAGAGGTCGCGCAGCGCTTCGTCCAGCGTCTGCATGCCGTGCTCCCGGCCGGTCTGCATCACGCTGACCATCTGAGGCGTCTTGGATTCCCGAATCAGGTTGCGCACGGCAGGGGTGCCGACCATGATCTCGCAGGCAGCCACGCGACCGGTCCCATCGGCACGGAGCACCAACCGCTGGGCGATCACACCTGCCAGCGTCATCGCCAACTGGGTGCGCACCTGCGCCTGCTGGTGCGCAGGGAAGACGTCTACGATGCGGTCAACCGCTTCCGGAGCGCTGGGGGTGTGGAGCGTGGCCAGCACCAGGTGGCCGGTCTCCGCCGCTGTCAGCGTGGCGGCGATGGTCTCCAGGTCCCGCATCTCGCCGACCATGATCACGTCCGGGTCCTGCCGCAGCGCGTACTTGAGCGCCACTGCGAAGGAACGCGTGTCCGCCCCCACCTCCCGCTGAGTGATCACGCTGTTCCGATCCTGGAACAGGTACTCGATAGGATCTTCGATGGTGATGATGCGCCGGGCGGTGGTTCGGTTGACGTGCTCGATCATCGCCGCCAGTGTGGTGGACTTGCCGCAGCCGCTCGGGCCGGTGACGAGCACGAGTCCCCGTGGTAGCATTGCCAGCCGGGCGCATACTCCCGGCAGACCCAGTTCAGCCAGCGAAGGCACGCGCCGCCGGATGGCCCGCAGCGTGAGGGAGATCCCACCTCGCTGGAGGGCGACGTTGACCCGGAAACGGGCCTCCTCGCCCAGCTCGTAGGCGAAGTCCAGCTCCAGGTCGCGGGTGAAGACTTCTCGCTGTGCCTCGTCCGTCAACCAGTCCAGCACTTCCTCCAGCGCTGGCTCGTCGGGGATGGGCCAGTCTGGTTGCGGCACCAGTTGGCCGTGGATGCGCAGCACGGGCGGGTGTCCGGTCTTCAGGTGCAGATCGGAGGCCTCCCGCTCGACCATGCCGCGCAGTAGTGATTCGATCTCGACCATATTTGCTCACCCTCGGCGTGATGCATGAAACGCGATGAGTGATTAAGGAAGGAGGACTGTCTGGAGTAGGCTACCCAGTTCCTCCTGACTGATGGTCAACTTTGACTGGGTAGCTTGGTACGGGATGCTCGGCTCACGCAGGGGGCGGCTCACTTCAGCGATGCCGCCAGCGCGTGGAAGGCCCATACCATCTCCTCGCCGTAGAGCAGGGCTGCCCCGCCACCGAGCGCCAGGAACGGCCCCAGTGGGATCGTTTCGCGAGGCTTGCGGTGACCACTGGCCAGCAGCGCGCCTGCTGCGACACCACCAGATACAAAGCCCGCGAAGAGAGCGAATAATATGCCCGGTAGTCCGGTCACCAACCCGACGAAGCCAGCCAGGCGAACGTCGCCCCAGCCCATCCCGCCGGGCACCAGCGTGATGATCAGGATGATGATCCCCGCGCCCAGCAGGCCGCCGCCCAGGTGGAACAACAGGCCGGGCCAACCCGTCAGCAGTGCACCAATCAGCCCCAGCCCGATTGCCGGGACGATCACCCGGTTCAGGATCAGCCCACGTTCCAGGTCAGTGACGGTGACCAGCATCAGCACGGCCAGGTAGGCGCTGGTAAGAAAGAGCGTCGCCCACTCGCCTAAGCCGGCCGGGCCGACTTTCCAGGCCGCCAGCGCGAACAGCAGCCCGGTGCCCAGTTCCACCGCCAGGATGCGCACGCCTATGGGAGCGCCGCAGGTACGGCAGTGCCCGCCCAACGCCAGGTAACTCCACACCGGCACCAACTCTGCCGCGCTCAGTTCGCGGCCGCAGGCCACGCAGTGTGAGGAGGGGAAAAGGAACGACTGTCTCTCGGGCAGACGGTCAGCCAGGACGTTGAGAAAACTTCCCACCGCCGTTCCCAGCAGGGCCCAGAACAGTACCGGCAACCCTGTTGCCATTCCTTACTGCTCCATCTCGACCAAGAATTCGACGTCCTGGGTCAGCGGGTCAGCGTTGACTATTGAGAGAATACGCACGTTGGTGAATTGCCCACTGGACTGGAGGGCACGGGCGTAGTTCAGCACCAGTTCCTGGCTGTCGGCCTCTCCGTGGAAGACGAAGGTGTCTCCATCCTGAGTCACCGTGGTGATGTGCACCTGTGGGACCAGAGCGGAGGAGATGGCCATAATGCCAGCCGAGCGAGGTGTGCGTCGTTGGCTAACGGCGTCTAGCTCTGCATTGAGCTGGGTGATCTGGCTACGCGTCTGCTCGATCTGCTGATTTATCTGCTCCAGTTGTCCCTGGTCTACCTGGGCCCGGGTCAGGGCTACTTGTGCTTGATCCAGGCGGAGTTGGGCCTCGGTAGTCCGAGCCCGCGTCACTGCAAGCACAGTATAGGCAGGGATCAGCCCTAGCAACAACGCTGCTAGCACCACTGTGGTAACTGCCACCCGGGCCGTGATGCGCCACGGCCGATATTGTTCCGGCAGAATGTTGATGTCGAGTGGGCGGGGCTGGATCGTCGTCATAGCCATACTTCTCAGGGCAAGCGCTTCAGGGCCAGGCCAACGTTAACCAGGTACGGCAACAGGGGCAACTCTTCGGGCAACGGTAGGGGAGGGGCCGGTTCGACCAACGGCCAGTGCGCCTCGATCCGTGCCCGGACCTCCTCTTCGCCCCCCAGCGCACCGGTCAGGCAGACGACAGGTGGCCAGGGGAGATGCTCTGCTGCCGTAGTCGAGTTATAAAAGTCGAGCGTGCGCTGGATCTCGACGACCAGGTGTTCAGCCCGTTCATCCAGGGGGTGCTCGGCCTCGCCAGGCAGAGCGGCGGAGCGGACGATGTAGGGAACAAACCCACGCACCAGCACCACGCTTTCTGTCTCTGCCTCCAGGTCGGCCAGCAGCACGTCGGGTAGATTGACCGCCCGCACCAGTGCCAGTGGCTTGAGGTCCATCGCCCGCGGGCGCACGCCCGCGCTGCGCAGCCCGATGATGCAGTTATCCAGCGCCTCTCGTGGGACGCCGAGGATGAAAACTTGCAGGCGTGGTGCGCTGCTGTCGCCGACCACCTGCCGCGAGAGGTACAACTCCTCTGGTGGCAGCGGCAGCTCCCGCCGGGCCGCCCGCTGCACTGCCTCGCCCAGCAGCCGAGGGGGTACCGTGGGCAGGCTGAGGATACGTATGAGCGATCCTTGCCCGCCCAGGCTGACGACAGCCTGTCGGCGTGGCCCCTTGGCCCGCTCAATCAGGTCGGCGATCACCTGTCCAAAAGCAGTCGGTTGGACAACCTGGCCGTTGCGCAGAACGCCTGCAGGTAACGGCAGACGGTCCCAGCGCAGGAGGCGCTGCCTCCGCACCACCAACAGGCGCACTTCAGTTGCCTCTATGCTCAGCGTCATTCTCTCACGGTCGAACATTGAATCCCATTCCTATGAGCGGCAAGGCGCTTCCGAATCCGACACCGGCCTTTCGCTTTCAATCCATGGGAGGGCTCTCCTGAGCCTGAATCGGCATCTGGAGACGCCTTCCACGCTAATATTCCCCCCACGTCAGTGACGGACGTAGACCTGGATCACCAGTGAGGCCCGGTACACCGCTGGCGTCGGCAGCGCCTCCAGGTAAATCTGATCCAGGTTCATCGCGTCTATGGGACCGAGCTCCAGGGCAGCGATGAAGTTGGAGATAGGCTCCAGTTCCCCCTCAACTTCCACGTTATAGGCGAAGATGCGATACGTGCTGCTGATGCCGAGGGTGGCCGTGATCGGATCTCGGGCTTGCACCCGCCGCAGGTTGATGCTGTGGTCGGCGGCGGCAGTGATGACGTAGTTCAGCACCCTGGTGCTATCCACCTCGCTGGGGAAGGCAAACTGGGCCTCCTCCAGCTCTGCCTGTAAGGTCGCCAGTTCCGCCTGGCGGGTAGGCAGCACCTGGTCACCCCCCTGCTGTCCGGCCAGACCCATCTCTATCGGTTCGATCTGCATTTCAAGCGCCGCCTGCTGTTCACGTTCAAACAAGATGCCGCGCACGATCAGTACATACAGGGCGATGGCCAGCAGCGCAACCGCCGATGCAGCGATGATACCAAGCGTGTGTTTGCTCATCGTAGGATCTCCCAGGAGAGGATGACCGGTTTGCCGTTGTCCAAGCGCACCCGCACAAGCAAGGTCACGTCGCCAGCGCGGGTTTCGATCTCATAAACCGGCTCGGCGATCGTCACGCACGCCAGGTTATCCCTGGCGACGACACCGATGTCTCCTCCGATGGTGACTCCGGCCCTGTTGCAATAGAGGCCAGCTTCGTTGGTCGAGGTGACCGCAAAGGTCAGGCTCACGCTGCTCCCTGCGCTTATAGAGGGGTACGTTGGATCGTAGGACCAGGTGATGTCCTGCCTGCTCACCTCCGTTGAATCAGGGTTGGGTATCCCACTGGTGGCGGTGTTGGTGATAAAGGTGAATCCGGTGGGCAATGTGTCGCTAATCTGGTGTACAGTCACAGTGCTCGGTCCCGCATTGTTGATGGTGATGGCATATTCGTAGGTCTCCAGCTCACCGGGCCACTCGAAGCGGTCAGGCGACACCGATTTGTCTAAAGTGATCTGACCGGAGATCACCACGGTGGTCAGCTCGGTATCACTGGCGGAGGCATCCTGATCGCAGTCAATCTCTGCCTGATTGAACAGGGTCGTGCCGCCATTCACCGTGACGGTAATTTCGATGGCCCGCGATTCGCCCGGAGCCAGGTCAGCGACGTGCCACACATTGTCGCCACTGCCCGGGTTATCCGGTGACGGGTTGGCTGATACAAACTCTACGTTGCTATCGTAGGTCTCGGTGATCACCACACCGGTCGCGTCGCCGAAGCCGCTGTTCCAGTAGGTGACATTATACACTAGATCGTTGCCCAGCAGAACTGGGTCAGGGTTGTCCGACTTGGCTAGATGGAGCGTAGGTGCAGCGCCGACCATCGTGGTAGCCGAAGCGGTGATGGGGGCGGTCTGGTCACTATCCATAGTCACGACGTTGGTCAGAGAGGTTCCACCGTTCACAGTGACGGTGATGACGATGTCGCCTGATGCCCCCGTGCCCAGTGTACCGACATTCCACACGTTGTTCCCTGCACCGGGGCTGGGATTGGCTGTGTTGAAGCTCACGTTGCTGTCGTAGGTCTCGGTGATGACGACGTTGGTGGCGGTCACTACGCCGGTGTTGCGATAGGTGATGGTATAAACCAGATTGCTGCCCACCATCACTGGATCGGGGCTGTCGGACTTGGTCAGGTTCAGCACGGGCGATCTGACCAGCGTGGTCTCGGACTGAGCGACGGGAGTCGTTTGATCGCTGCCGATTGTCACTGTATTGGTCAGGATCGTGTTGTCGGTCAAGCCAGTGTTCACCGTGACAGTGATGACGATGGTGCCCGATTCACCCCATTCCAGAGAGCCAATGGTCCACTGGTTGTCATACCCTGGGTCGGGGCTGGGGTTGGCCGAGACAAACTCCACGTTGCTGTCATAGGTCTCGGTGATGACGATGCCGGTAGCGGGCACCACGCCACTGTTGACGTAGCTTAAGGTGTAGACCAGTGTGTTCCCGACGGAGACCGGGTCTGTTCCATCCTCTTTGGAAAGCGCCAGGTCGTGGGTGGGTCTCAACACCAACGGTGCCTCAAACACCAGGTAGGCCACCTGCTCGGTGGTATGCCAGCGCTCGCTGTCCCCAATCTGATCCTCGTCGAGGGCCAGATCAATCGAGGTCATACTCAGAGGGTCTGCTCCATACAGTAGTGCCCATGCGCCGTTACTGCCATCCATCGCTGCCTGTGACGCCAACGCCACCTGGGGAGGGGTGTTAAAAGGTCGGTTGAAGCTATAGCTGTACGGCGGTGAATTATCCATACCCTGCACGGTGTCTGTCCCCAGCCAGGCCTCGTAATCCACGCCAAAGACGGTTCCCTGGCCCTGTTCGATGACGAAGAAACCGATCGTCTCATTATCCCGCGTGGTGTCCCAGTCCTCGCACACCGTCTTGCCCGTGTACAGGTCGTCGGCGTCAGGCGGATCCGTGCGTGACGGGCCGCGCGCCCAAAAGACCGACCAGTCCGAATCATTGTAGCTCATCACCTGGCCCAGGATCACCGGGTTGGCGTAGGATTGCGTGTAGGTCTGCACCTCCCCAACCCAAGAACCGTCGTTGTCTGTCACGGTCGAGTTGTATTTCCAGGCTTCAACCCGTCGCCCGCCGGGCATAGCCGCAGGGCCTTCTTCTGCCACCAGGCAGTGTACGGTTTCGGGGTTCAGTGTGACGTCAGGATTGAGCAGATCTGCTTCCTGGAGCCGCAACTGGAAACCAGACCCCGCCGCGTTGCGCACCCGGGTGACGAAGGGGACGGAGTTGTTGGCGCACTGTGGGGTACAGATGACCACCATGCTGTTGTAGGTGTTGCTGAGAGAGACGGTGGTCCAAGTGTGATCTACGCTCGTTGTGAACACCTCCATCTTCAACAAGGAGACGATGGGTGTAGAGATCCTTACGGTGGCGCTCACGCCCTGGTCGCAGCCGATCTCTGCCTGGTTGAGCAAAGATACTGTGCCACCGGCTACCGTGGTGGTGATGATGACATCGCCTGATTCACCCGCACCTAAATCACCGATGTGCCATACATTGTCCCCCACGTCAGGTAGCGGGCTGGCCGAGACATAGTTCACGTCGCTGTCGTAGGTCTCGGTGATAGAGACGTTCGTGAGGGTCAACACACTGGTGTTGCCGTAGGTTATGGTATACACCAGGGTATCGCCCACCATCACCGACGCAGGGGTGGCCGACTTGACCAGGCTGAGTGCGAAAGCCCTGGCCAGCGTTGTCTCGGTATCGGTGATTGGATACGTCTGGTCACTGTCAATCGTCACCGTATTGGTCAGGGTGGTCCAATCGGGGATGCCACCGTCCACCGTGACGGTGATGACGAGAGCGCCTGACACACCCGGGCCTACGTCGCCGACCTGCCACACGTTGTCTCCCATGTCAGGCGGCGGGCTGGCCGAGGCGAAATCAACGTTGCCGTCGTAGGTTTCGGTGATGACGACCTGGGTGGTGGTCAATATGCCGGCGTTGGTGTAGGACACGGTGTAGGTCAGCGTACTTCCGGCCGTTGCCGGATCGGGGCTATCCACTTTGGAAATGTGCAGGTCATGGGTGGGCCTTATCACCAGCGGCTCCTCGAACACCAGGTAAGCCACCTGCTCGGTGGTGTGGTTGCGCTCTGAGTCTCCAATCTGATCCTCGTCAATGGCCAGGCCGATCGAATTGGGGCTAAGAGGATTCGCTCCATACAGGACCGCCCAGCCGCCGTTTCCGCCGTCCATTGCCGCCGACGATACCAGCGCCACTCCGGGTATTGAGTCAAAGGATTGGTTGAAGTTGTAGAGATACGGCGGTGAATCGGCCACTCCCTGCACGGTATCCCCCCCCAGCCAGGCCTCATAAGCCACCGTGCCGATCGTACCGTTACCCCGCTCAACGACGACAAAACCCACCGTCTCGTCGGACCGCGCGGTGTCCGTGTCCTCGCACACAGTCTTGCCGGTGTACAGAGCGAAGGGGCTGGGCGGATCCGTCTGCGACGAGCCCCGGTCCCAGAACACCGACCAGCGAGAATCGTTAGCGCTCATCACCTGACCCACGATCACAGGATTGGCGTAGGTGTGCAAGTAGCTCTGTGCCTCTCCAACCCAGGAGTTGTTCTCGTCCGTCACCGTCGCGTTATACTTCTGGGCCTCGATTTTGCGTCCGTCGGGCAGTGTAAACTTACCGGCCTCCATCGCCAGGCAATGCACCGTCTCAGGGGCCGATGTATAGGAGTCACCGGGGTTCTGGAGCCGCACCTCAAAACTGGCCCCCGAGGCGTTGCGCACCCGGGTGACCAGGGGGCGTGAGTTGTGAGCGGGCACGTAGTTTGGGGTGCAGATAACCACCACGTCGTTGTAGGTATTGTTGAGGTTGACCGTGGTCCAGGTGTAGTTCGCGGTCGCCGTGAGCGTCTCCATTTTCAGCACGCTGGAGGCGGTGACGGAGGTGGTGATACTGGCGGTGGCACTCACTCGCTCGGCACTGCCAATGGTGACGGTGTTGGTCAGGATCGCGTTTTCGGTAAGATTGCTGTCCACCGTGACGGTAATAGCGGCGGCGCTTGATTCGGCCGCGCCCAGGGTGCCGACGGTACACGTGACCACGCCACTGGTCGGGCTGCCGTCGTGGACGCAGCCGGGGTCGGTATCCGCGAAGATGGCGTGGGTGGGCAATTGGTCGGTGATGAGGACGCCAGTGGCGGCCATCAAACCGTTGTTGACATAGTCCACCGTGTAGACCAGCGCGTCTCCAGGCAGGATCAGGCCAGTGGTGCCCACCGGGGAGACCTGTTTGGAGATCTCCAGAAAGGGCTTGCCACCTATCACCAACGGCTTCTCGAAGACCAGGTAGGAGACCTGCTCGGTGGTGTGAGAGCGGTTGCCGCCGATGTTATCCTCGTCCACGGCCAGATCCATGGAGTTGGCCGTCAATGGAGCGTCGCCGTAGAGGACAGCCCAGCCCCCATCGCCGCCGTCCTCGCCGGCCTGGGCTACCAGGGCAACGGCAGGCGTAGTGGTGAAAGGCTGTTGGAAGGTGTAGCCGTAGGGTGGACTATTGTCCATACCCGCGACGGAGTCACTTCCCACCCAGGCCTCGTAGGCAACGCCGAACAGTTCGTCGTGGCCTCGCTCGATGACGATGAACCCGATCACCTCGTCCGCGCGGGTTGTGTCAGTATCCTTGCTCACCATCTTTCCGGTGCCCAGCGTCGTGCTGCTGGGGGGATCTGCGCGATTGCTGCCCTGCTGCCAGAAGACAGACCAATCGGAGTCGTTGTAACTCATCACCTGGCCTATGACCACCGGGCTGGTGTAACTCTGCATATAGGTTTGGAGTTCGGGGGCCCAGGACCCCCTGCCGCTGGTCACGGTGGAGGTGTATTTCTGCGCCTCGATGTGGATGCCGTTGGGCAGTGTGTAGGCGCCGGTCTCCATCACCATGTAGTGGACGGTGCGGACCGGCACCATGCCCGTGCCGGCGGCCTGTAGTCTCACCTGGAAGCTGCTGCCCTGGGCGTCCTGGATGCGCGTCACCAGCGGGGGCGACGCCTCGTCGTTCTGCAGGGAGCAGACAACCACCATGTCGTCGTAGGTGTTACCGAGGTTGACGGTGACCCAGTTGCTGTCTACGCTCACCGTGCCCACTTCCATCTTCAGGCTAGGGGTGTATACGGCGTGGATCTCCAGGGACCCGCCAGTGGTGTTGCGGTAGGAGACGACCTCGATGTGGTACGCCGTGTCGGCGATGACTGTCAGGTCGAGGGAGGACTGTGTGCCGGGGCCAGAGTCGTCGTCGCAGGCTTCTATACTCAATGACCCGCGCGAGCCGGTCCACACTGCCAGCACGGTATCGTAGTCACTGCCGGCGGTGTCCAGGTGTAGGTCGCCGTTGACGGGAGGGGTGAAGCGATACCACACGCTGTGTGAGTGACGTCCCCCGCTTCCCGTCCCGCACGACTGGTAGACAGGATCGTCTGCGGCTGTGGTAGCCAGGGACGTATCCTGGGTGTAGGTATACGGCGTGGCGGAAATCACAAAGGCGTCGTCGAAGTCATCGTTGGCGGGCGGCACTATCAGGTCGGCCGAGATGACCATGTTCCCCGAGCTGGTCGAACGATAACCCACTACTTCAATGTAGTAAATTGTACCGCTCACGACGGAGGTGTCCAACGACGACTGCGGGTTACTGGGCCAACTGATGTCGTCGTTGCATCCCACGTTAGTCAGGGAGCCCCAGGTGCCGGTCCAGACGCCCAGCACCGTGTCGTAGTCACTGCCGATGGTATCCACGTGCAGCGTGCCGTTAACGGTAGCCGTGTATACGTACCACACACTATGCCAGCCTCGCCTCCAGTTAGTCGTCGGGCCGTTGGCGATGCAGGGAAAGCGAGGGTCGTTTGCCTGGGACGTGGCAAGGGAGGTATTCTGCGTGTCGCCATACGGCATCGTGGGGATGCCCAGCGCGTCGCCGAAGTCGTCGTTAGAAGGAGCTTGTTGGAGAGGGGCGGCTTGGGAAACAGGCGCGGCCCAGCCAAGGGCGAGCAGGAGCAAGGCCAAGCCCGCCAGAGCTACAACAGACGTGATGATTAAAGTATAACCTCTGCGCAGCATTACCACGACACCTCAACCCGCCTCATCAGAAAATGCTCCCTACGGAGTGAGCACCGCCGTGACTGTGATCACCACTGTCTGCCCGTTAATGGTGAGAGTGAACACCTCGACCGGGTCGGTAATTGTCAGGGTGTTCGTCAGGCCGCCGTACTGCAGTTGCCATAGCCCATACTCCACTCCGGCGTCTGCCGAGTAGTGGTCTACCATCTGCTCTCGGGCAGCTCGGGTGACCAGTTGGCTGGTGCTGACGTAGTGCAGGAAGCCGGTCACCAGCAGCACTCCCACCGCCAGCGCCACCAGTGCGATCACCAGCGCCCGACCGCTCTCACTTCGATTTCGGATTGCGTGCTGTGCATCTCTTGCTTCTTGCATCTTGCCTCACTGCACTCGCATCGTCACCGTATAAGTCTGGCTGGCCGAAACGTCGCCGTTGCTCGCCGCGACACTCACAACCACAATGTTGTCGCCAGTTTCAAAGGTCACGTCGGACATCTGGGCGATGTGGCGGGCGACACCTATCGTCGTCGTACTGGTCGCTGTCCGATAATCGCGCCACAATGTGTCCTCATCTTCGTCGTAGCGGTACGTCACCGTGGCTGTCGTGTTTCCTGTGCGGGTGATGGCAAACGTGCCATAGATGGGTGGGAGGTCGGTTGTGAATCGCCAGGCCTCATTCCCATCGTGCACCAGCCACAACCCCGCGTTGCGCAAGTCGCTGTCCACTGCTAACCGGGCGTTGCCCCAGCGTGGGACGTGCACGAATTGGTAAAAGATCGTTGTCAGCATACCGGTCACGATGGCGATGATCGCGATCACGACCAGCAACTCGACCAGGGTGAAACCAGCCTCTTGCCTTTTCATCGGTTCACCTTGTAGTTGCTCACCTCCGCCAGCGTCTCGCCTTGATGGGAGACGGTCACCGTGATCCATTGCATGCCACTGTCATCGGCTGGCGTTGATGTGAAGCACGAGCAGGTCGAAGAATAGTAACTGGTGGTATATGAAATGGTATAGGGCGCAGATGAGATGAGAGCATAGCTGGTCGCTGTCGCCCCAGTGATGTATTCGCTGGCCTTGATGCTCTCCAGTTGAGAGGTAGCCAGGTTGGTGGCGCTCGTCAACCGGTTGGACGCACGCACGCCGAAAACGCCGGTCGAAAGGGCAGACACGAGCACGACCAGCAATATGCTGAGGATCGCCACCGCCACCAGGATTTCGACCAGGCTATCCCCGGCCTCTCCCCGAACTCGAACAGTCCGTTTCACTGTATTCTTCACGCTTTGGCATATATATTTTGCCACAAAACACACTGCTTGTCTGTCGGGAGAGTTTGACTTCTGGTGTGGGGAAACCTTAACACAGAAGCCAAAACGTAGAGTGCGAATTCACCGCTAGGTGCGACGCGCTTTACGCTATTTGATCTCCGAGAGGATCGAGTACATCGGCATCACCATTGAGATGGCGATGAAGCCAACGACCAGACCGACGAAAATGGTCAGTACTGGCTCCACGAGCGAAGTCAGGAGCTGTGTGCGCCGGTCTACTTCTTCCTCGTAGAAATTGGCCAGCGTTTCCAGGTTCCCCTCCAATGTGCCAGTTTCTTCTCCCACATGCACCATCTGGGCCAACAGCGGGGGAAAGATCCGCTCGGCTGCCAGGGGAGTCGAAAGTCCTTGGCCGGTCAGCAACGCCGTGCGTGCCCGCTCCAGCGCCTGGCCCACGATCACGTTACTGCTGGTGTGCAACACCAGTTCCATCACCTCCGAAAGCGGCAGGCCGGCGCGGATGAGCACCGAGGCGGTGCGGGCGAAGCGGGCGAGCTGTCCCTGCAAGATAACCTGGCCCACGATGGGCACGCGTAACAGCACCGCGTCGCGCAGGCGGCGGCCAGCGGGCTGAGTGACCCACCATGCCGAAACCCCTGCCAGCACCAGCCCGCCAATCAGGAGGTACAAGCCGTAGGCGGCTGTGAAGTTGCTGATGGTGATTATCGCACGGGTGGGCCAGGGCAGTTCTGCCCCGAAGGACTCGAACAAATCCACCATGGGTGGGAGGGCAACGGTGAGCATCAGCACGACGACAAAGACTGCTATCGCCAGGACGAAGGCGGGATAGGTGAGCGCATCGCGGAGCTTGCGCATGAGGCTCTGTTCCCTTTCCAGGTAGGTGGCCAGTTGACGCAATACATCTTCCAGATTGCCGGTGCGCTCGCCGACGGTCATGGTGCGGGTGTAGAGATCCGGGAAGGCGAGGGGGTGGGCCGAGAGGGCGGCCGAGAGGGACTGTCCCTGCTCCAGGCCGGTGATGACCTCCTGGAGCACCTCGCGCAGCGCTTGCCTGGCCGATTGCTCTGTCAACATTTGCAGCGCAGGGAGAATGGCGATGCCCGATGAAAGGAGCGTGGCCAGTTGGCGTGAGAAGATGATCAGATCGCGCCGCTTGACGCCGAAGAAGGTGGGAAACATCGTGGACAGCGAGAGCCGGCGGCGGGCAGGGGTCAGTCGAGCCACGGTGAGCCCTTGCCTCCATAGGGTCTGCTCCGCTGTTCCTTCGTCAGGCACCTCTACCCACCCCTCGACGCGCTGCCCTTGGCGGTCGAACGCTATGTATCGGTAGTTCATTTACCAACGATTGACTATTGACGACTGACTACTGCCTCCGGCTATCGGATGGTGTAGACGTTGCGCATCACCTCCCGTGGCGTAGTGATCCCCTGCTGGACTTTCAGCATCCCGTCGCACCGCATCACCACCATTCCCTCGGCGATCGCCTGTGCCTCGATCTCGTCGGCGCTGGCCCCCTCCATCAGCAGGCGACGGATCGCTTCGCTGACAGTAAGGACCTCGAAAACGCCAACGCGCCCCCTGTATCCGGTTTCCGCGCAGAAGTTGCACCCCTGTCCCTGGTAGAAACGGGCAGGGGTGTTCCCCATCTCGCTCTCGAAGGCCAGCCGCTCATCCGGCGACACATCGGCGAGGACGCGACAGTGATCGCACACTCTCCGTACCAACCGCTGAGCCACCACCCCGACCAGCGCCGAGACGATTAGGAACGGCTCCACCCCCAGCTCGATCAGCCGGTGAAGCACGCCGACGGCGTCGTTGGCGTGGATCGAGGACAGCACCAGGTGGCCGGTGAGGGCGGCCTGCACAGCGATCTCAGCCGTCTCCTGGTCGCGGATCTCTCCCACCAGAATCACATCTGGATCCAGCCGCATAATGGCCCGCAGCCCCGTGGCGAAGGTGATGCCCGCCTGCCGGTTAACCTGAATCTGGCTGATGCGCTCGAACTGGTACTCAATGGGGTCCTCGATGGTCATGATATTGTACTTGTCCCGGTCCAGCCGGTTGATCGTAGCGTAGAGGGTGGTGGTTTTGCCGGCACCGGTGGGACCGGCGACGAGGATCATACCGAATGGCAGGGTGTACAGTCGCTCGTAAGCAGCCAGCGCTTCGGGCAGGAAGCCCAGTTCTTCAAGTTCCAGCAGAGATAGCGACTTATCCAGGATGCGCAGGACGGCCATTTCCCCCCGGGTCGTGTCGGCAGTGGCCACGCGCACGTCCACCTCACCGTGCTCTCCAAAGAATACGAACTGTCCGTCCTGGGGCCGGCGTCGCTCGGCGATGTTCATGCCAGCCAGGACTTTGATGCGGCTGATGAGGGGGGCGTGCACAGAGAGAGGAGCTTCCAGCGCATCGTGAAGGATACCATCAGTGCGGTAGCGCACGCGGAGGACGCCATCGTCAGGAGCGATATGCACGTCGGAGGCACGGTCACGGATGGCCTGGCCAAGGATCAGTTCGACGACGCGGGCAACCGGATTCTGTGTCACCGCCTCGGCCGTCAGGCGCGGTACCACTTCGGGAGCGGGGACAGGTTCAGGAACCATCTGCTCCAGTTGGCGCTCGATCTCGCTGCGGGCGCGATAGTAGAGTCCCAGTGCCTCCTGGATGTCGTCCCGCACTCCCAAGGCTGCTCGCACACGCACCCCAGCGCGGATGGAGAGGTCCTCCAGGGCCTGGATATCGAGGGGGTTCTCCATGACGACAATCAGTTCGTCGTCAATCACGTCCAGGGGGATGGCGTTGTAGCGGCGAGCGATCTCCTCAGGCACGAGGGCCAGGGCGTGTGGCTGTACGGTGTGGCGCTTGAGTTCAATCAGCGGGAGGTTGAGTTGAAGGCTGAGCGCTATGGCAACATCGTGCGGGGTGATGGTGCCCTGCGCGATGAGTACATCGGTGACGCTCTGTTCCCCTTGGCGGGCCTGCTGTGCAGCTTCCAGTTGCTCCAGTGTGATCAGCCCAGCATCCAGCAGCACCTCGCCAAGATCCCGCCTCGTTGTCGCTTGTCCGGGATCAAGTGGCGTCATGTGTCCTCTTTAAGATATGGGCTACGTCAAGCCGTCAGGAGATCGGCCAGCGTCTGGAAGGCTGGGTCATCGGGACCAGCCTCCGCTGGGATCGAGCCCAGTGCCTTCTGGTCGAATTCGGGCACATCTTCCTTAGAGCCGACAAACACGATGCCGGTCCGGTTCTCCTCCACACCGGCCCGCTGCATCTGCGTGAGCGCCGCGCGTGCTGCCGCCAGCGATGTTCTATCGCTCCGGGTGACCAGAAGAATCGGGTCACAGTAGTTCGCCGCCTGGCGCAGCACCTGAACTGGGTAGAGAGGTAGGTCAACCAGGATGACTCCGCCCTCCGCCAGCAGTGCTTCGAGCACTCCTCGCGTGTCCTCGGCAGTGAGTTGCCCTGCTTCCCCTCCGCCTTCCAGGTTGTCCAGAAGGCGCAGCCCGCTGGAGTGTTGGACCATCAGACCCGCCAAACGCTCTGTCGTCCCGGGATCGGATAGCGGGACCGGCTCCGGACGGGGCGATACATCCAGCAGGAGGGAGTGTTCGACCGAAAAGGGACGGAAATCCACGACTGTGGCTTTCTCCCCTCTGCCGACCAGCGCCAGGCCGACGTACACCGTCACTGATGCCTCTTCCCCCCCGCGTGACCCCACCAGAATCACACCAGTGCCACACGCGGTCGCCTTCTCCGACCTTTCGCTCAGCAGCGAACGGATAGTTTCCAGCAACTCGGCCCGCCTGTAGGGCTTGGTCAGATAGGCATTGGCACCGATCTTGGTTGCCGTGTGCTTGTCGGTAGGCTGCGACTTAGACGAGACGACGATCACCGGCACGTCAGCCGTTCGGGGCTCGGCCCGCAGCCGGTTAAGGACCTCGAAGCCGTCCTGTCCGGGCAACATCAGATCGAGCAGGAGCAGATCGGGAGGGTCAGTTTGGGCCATCTTCAACCCCTGAAGGCCGTTCGGCGCGACGACGAGTTGGTATCCCTCCGGTTCGAGCGTCAGTTGCACAAGGCGGGCAACCATAGGATCATCATCAATCAACAGGATCGTTGGTGTCATACCATCTCCTCCGGGTCGGACGTCTCATGCGGGTGCCCCAGATGCACCGTCACGATCAATCAAGGAGTGTTTAGAATGCCCCTCGGAGTGCTTCCCATACAGATTCATCTTATTATACCACGGCCCCCCTGCCCCGTAAAGCACATGACGGTAGGAAATTAGGGCTATTCGGTTTTGTGGTCCCGTTTGACCTTGCTCCTGGCCCGCGTCCCTGGGGGCGATCCAATTGCTCTCAAACGCCTTTGCTCCTTCTGCCCACCTGCGTTATAATATCGCCAATCCTCCAGGAGCCCACGTCTATGGGAGAGCGCTTGCAGAAAATTCTGGCTCGTGCCGGCCACGGTTCCCGCCGCGCTTGCGAGGAACTGATCCGCCAGGGACGGGTAGCGGTTAACGGGCAGGTGGCCCAACTGGGCCAGAGGGCAGACCTGGACCGTGATCGCATCACCGTGGATGGGGAGCCAGTGCGGACCGATGTTCCCCGCATCTACATCGCTCTTCACAAGCCCCGGGGCGTCCTCTCTGACAAAGGAGAGGGCTCGGGTCGCCTGCCCCAAGCGCGGGACCTTGTGCCGGTCCCGGGCCACCTCTACCCGGTGGGACGGCTTGACCTGCGAAGCGAGGGGCTGATGCTTCTCACCAGCGATGGGGATCTGACTTATCGGCTGACCCACCCCCGGTTTGCCCACGAGAAGGAGTACCGCGTGCTGGTCGAGGGCGAACCGGACGAGGCGACGCTGAGCAAGTGGCGGCACGGAGTGTTCCTGGATGGCCGGCGGACGGCCCCTGCCGATGTCTCCATCCTCCGTCGCGAGAAGGATTACACCTGGCTGCGGGTGGTGTTATGTGAGGGTCGCAAGCGCCAGATTCGACGGGTGGGAGCGATGCTGGGCCACCCGGTGCACCGGCTTATCCGCGTGCGCATCGGGCCGCTGCGCCTGGGGAATCTGAAGCCGGGGCAGTGGCGTAGGCTCACCGACGCAGAGGTGAAAGCCCTGCGGGCAGCGGTGCAGAGATCACGCAGGAGCAAGAAGCAACGCTGAAACCACCTACGATTGCGATTGACGGCCCGGCTGCTTCGGGCAAGAGCACCATCGGCGAGTTGCTCGCCCGGCGGCTGGGTTATCTCTACTTCGACACCGGCGTGATGTACCGCGCTGTGACCTGGGCGGCGCTTTCGCGGGGCATCCCCATTGCGGACGAAGCGGCGGTGACGGCGCTGGCGGAGCGACTTGACATTGACGTCATCCCGCCGACGGTGGACGACGGCCGCCAGTACACCGTGCTGGCCGATGGGGTGGACGTGACCTGGGCGATCCGCACGCCGGAGGTGGACGCCAACGTCTCGCCCGTCTCCGCCTACGGGGGCGTGCGGCTGGCGCTCGTCCCGCAGCAGCGGCGGGTGGCCGCGGGGGGGCCGGTGGTGATGGTGGGGCGCGACATCGGCACCGTCGTCTTGCCCGACGCCGATCTCAAGATTTATCTGGATGCCAGCGTCGAAGAGCGGGCGCGACGCCGCTGGCGGGAACTGCGGACGCGGGGGGAGGAGGCCGACTACGAAGCGGTGCTGGCCGCGATGCACCGCCGCGATGAGATTGATAGCAACCGAGAGGTCTCACCCCTGTGCGCGGCAGAGGACGCCATCGTTGTAGATACGACCAACTTGAGTATCGAGGAGGTGTTGGCGAGGGTGGAGCGGTTGGTGGAGCAATAGAAGGTCTCTCAGGGAGATAGCAGGTCGGGAGCCTCCTGCCGCAGCTTCTCAACCAGCCACATTTGGATCAACGTCTGGTAGGGGATGCCCTTGCGCTCGGCGACCTGCTTGATTGCCTCCAGGTGATCCACCCGCAGGCGTAGCCCTACCGCTTTGCGCGGGGGACGCTTCCTCGTGCGGGTAACCCGGATGCGCTCCTCGACCTGATCCAGTTTGTCCATGTAGGGTGCAGTGTCGTGGGTGTCGAACCACGTAGCAGCCTCGGCATCGCTCTTGAAAGATGGAATCCCAGGCATCTCTACTTTCTTCTCCGTTTCAGCCGTTTTTTCTCGGCCTGGGTAAGATCACGGGCCGCGATGACACGGATGGTATGGTGAGATTTCCAGACGAACACAACCAACAGATACCGCCCAGCGTCCGTTTGACCATAAGCCAGGTATTTGTCGTCACGGGTCTTCAGGATAAGCGGGTCGTCGTCCAGGACCTCTTCGGCTTCGAAAGGCTCGACGCGATGACTGGCGATGTGCTCGACGTTCTCTCCGTCCCACTGAAATGTAGCGGTCTTCATCCATATCCGGTCTGGTGAGTTAGATATAATATATACTTTATCTAGCAGATTGTCAAGTGGAGCGCCGATGAGCGACACTATCCAATCCCTCGCAGACGGTGGTCAGCGGCCTTCGGCGAACTCGGCGGTTCGAGCCCCCGCCCTCCGGCCGCCCGCCAGGCGTACCCGTTCATCGGGAGGTTTGTGATGGGAGGTAAGATTTCCGCAATTGGCCCCAACGGCCTGGCCGAGCGGCTGGGCTTGCAGCCGGGGGATGAACTCCTCTCCATCAACGGCCACCCCCTGCGGGACGTGATTGACGTGCGATTCGCCTCCGCCGAGGAGCGTTTGACGCTGCTGGCGTGCAGAGACGGGCGAGGGTTTATCGTCGAAACCGAGCGGCGCTATGACGAGCCACTGGGCCTGGAGTTTGCCCATCCTACCTTCGATGGTATCCGCCGCTGCAACAACCGCTGCGAGTTCTGTTTCGTCTCCCAGATGGGACCGGGCCTGCGCCGCTCCCTCTACATCAGGGACGATGACTACCGGTACTCCTTCCTCTTCGGCAACTACATCACGCTGACCAACCTGGATGAGGCGGACTGGGAGCGCATCGGCAAGCAGCATCTCAGCCCGCTCTACGTCTCGGTCCACGCCACCGACACCGATCTGCGCCGTCGAATCCTCGGCAACCCTGCTGCCCCCGACGTGGTGGCGCAACTGCGCCGGTTGGCCGCTATGGAGATCGAGGCGCACACGCAGATCGTAATGCTGCCCGGCCTCAACGATGGTCCCCACCTGGATCGCTCCATCGCTGACCTGGCCGACCTGTATCCGGCGGTGCGCTCGGTCAGTGTCGTGCCGGTGGGTCTGACGAAGTACCACCGGGGTGGGTGTCGCGTGCACACGCTGGACGAGATGCGGTCGGTCTTCGAGCAGGTAACGGGCTGGCAGGCACGGTTGCGAAAGCAACTGGGGGTCAACTTTGTCTATCTCTCTGACGAGTGGTACCTGCGGCTGGGCGAGGATGTCCCTCCGATGGATGCCTACGATGGGTTGGACTTGACCGAGAACGGGGTGGGATTGGTACACGAGTTCTTAGAGACTGGAGATTGGCGAAGGAAATCTCCAGTCTCTGATACCCAATCTCTCACTCTAGTGACGGGCACACTTTTCGCGCCGGTGCTGCGGCGGGTGTCGGTGGGGCTTGCCAATGTGGAGGTTGTGCCGGTGGTCAACCGCTTCTTCGGTGAGACGGTGACGGTGGCGGGGTTGCTGACCGGGCAGGACGTGGTGGAGCAACTGGGTACTCGACGATTGGGTGACTGGGTGATTCTTCCACCGGCGATGTTCGGCGGGCCGGAGGGGCAATCGCTGGACGGGATGTGGCCGCAGGAGGTGGGGGAACCGCTGGGGCGGAAGGTGGTGGTGGGGGGTAACCTCGGATGGGGGAGCGCACGATGATGGAAGAAATGCACGCTGGGTGATTGGCCTTCGCTTGTGAAATGGGTATAATCTAGGCCGTCCGCGCGATGCATGTGGGGGCACGGAAAGCAATGTGAAGGAACTGCTGCGATTGGGAGGCGAACGGGCGTAAGTTACAAATGGACGAGGCAAAACTAAAAGCTCTACTCGAAGAAGCAACAACGCACTGTTACGACGACGAGGAAGCATTCTGGGGGATGTTCTGCACCCTGCAGATGCGGCTCTCCTTTCCGCTCCAGGCCAGCGTGGGGGGCGAGACCGCGACGCTCGTGGGGGTGGATGAGCCGAGTAGCGGCCTGGAACAGGGCGTGATGGTCCGCATCCAAAAGGAGGGGCAGGAAAAGACCGTCGCCCTCACGGACCTGGAACCCGTAGACCCCGACCCGGCGAGCGGTGAATGGCTGGCGGTCTACCGATATTGGCTGAGGAAGGCAAGGCGCGGATGAACAGAGAGGTGAGCTTGCTCTTTACACCGGGAAGTATCGGCACCCTGGCCTTGCCCAACCGGTTGGTCCGCTCCGCTACGGCCGAGCGCATGGCGGACGATGACGGACGGCCCAGGCCGCAGCTCGAGGCACTCTACCGGGAACTGGCCAGGGGCGGGGTGGGGTTGATCATCACCGGGCATACGTACGTGCACCCCTCCGGTAAGGCGCATCCCGAGATGACCGGCATCCATTCCGACGAGCTGATCCCCGATCTGGCCAGATTGGCCGACGCGGTCCACCGGGAGGGCGGCCGGGTCGCGGTGCAGATCAACCACGGGGGGATGCAGTGCAGCCGGGAGACCGTGGCCGAGACGATGGCCCCCTCGGCTGTGGACGCGCCCTTCTTGAGCCGGCTCCCGCGCGAGATGACCGCCGACGAGATCGAACTCATCATCCAGGCTTATGGGCAGGCCGCCCGGAGAGCGCGGGAGGCCGGCTTCGACGGCGTCCAGATTCACGGCGCCCACGGCTACCTGATCGGCCAGTTCCTCTCCCCCTTCGTCAACCGGCGTAGCGACGAATGGGGCGGTGATCTGGACGGGCGGATGCGCTTTTTGCGAGCCGTCTGCCAGGTCGTGCGGGAGCAAGTCGGCCCTGACTTACCTGTGTTCATCAAGCTCGGCATGATGGACGGCGGCGTCGAGGGTGGCCTGACTCTCGAGGAAGGGGTTCAGGTGGTGGCGGCGCTGGAGGAGATGGGGCTGGACGGGGTGGAGATCAGCGGGGGGATTGGAGGGGCCCAGAGTTCGAGCGTTCGTACGGGGATTCGTTCTGAGGAAGACGAGGCGTACTTCCGCCCGCTGGTCCAGGAGGCACGGCCGGCCACCCGGCTCCCCATCATCCTGGTCGGTGGCTTCCGCTCCCGGCGCGTGATGGAAGAGGTGCTGGCCTCCGGTGACGCCGACTTTATCTCCCTATGTCGCCCCCTCATCTGCGAGCCGGATTTCCCCAACCGGCTACGTGCGGGCTTGCAGGAGCGGGCCGCCTGCATCTCGGCCAATCGTTGCTGGGCCGAGGGGCCGGGTGAGGGCATCGCTTGCAAGTGCCCCATCGAAAGGGTGGGCGCAGCTTGAGCAGGTGCCTGCCATCCCGATAGCGAAAGGAGGCAGGGATGTCCACAGCAAGCGAGAAGCTCTCTTTCTGGACCAAGGCCGCCTATGCCATCGGCGACCTTTCGAACTCGGTGGGGCCGGGGACCATCGTCCCGTTTTGGTATCTCTTCTTCCTCACCGACGTGGCCCACCTCAACCCGGCCCTGGCCGGCATCACCGTCCTCGTCGGCGGCATCTGGGATGCGATCAACGACCCACTGGTGGGGCTGCTTTCAGACCGCACGCGGACCCGCTGGGGGCGCCGACGACCATACCTGCTCTTCGGCGCGCTGCCCTACGGCGTCACCTTCGTGCTGATGTGGATCATCCCGCCCATCCAGAACCAGGTGCTCCTGTGCCTCTACTTCGCGCTCATCTACATCCTGTTCGATACTGCCGTTACGGTCGTCAGTTGTCCCTACCAGGCGCTGACACCGGAACTGACGCTCGACCACGACGAAAGGACCTCGCTCACCACCTACCGTATGTTCGTCTCTATCATCACCGGGCTGCTGGCGGCGATAGGATTCGCGCTCGTCTTCGACGCCACTCCCAACAAGCAGACCGCCTTCCTGGTGATGGGGTTCGTCTGTGGCGGATTATTCGTCCCCACGGTTCTCGTGACCTTCTTCGGCACCCGCGAGCGGGCTGAGTTTCAGATCGAGCCGCCGCCGCGCCCGCTGGAGGGGTTGAGGTTCGTCGTGCGCAACCGGGAGTGGTGGTACACGCTCGGCATGCGCCTCTTGAGTTGGATGCCGGTGGACATCGCCTCGGCTGTGTTTGCCTATTACCTGATCTACTGGATCAAGATGGATGAGATGGGGGCCTCGTTGGTGCAGGCGGTCATCCTGACTAGCGCCACGGTATGCTTGCCTTTGGTCTTGTGGATGTCGCGCCGCTGGGAGAAGAAGACGGCCTTCATCATCTCGATCGCGTCCTGGGCCATCGTGATGGTCGCTACGCTTTTCGTTCCCCAGGGAGCAAAGCCGTTGGCCTACCTCATCGCCTTCCTGGTCGGACCGGGGGTCTCTGCTGCTCACGTCCTGCCGACGGCGATGGCCGCCGACGCGCTCGAGGTGGATGAACTGGCCAGTGGCAAGCGTCAGGAGGGTATCTACGCTGGCTTCGGCGTGTTCATTCGCAAGCTCTCCACCAAATTGGTGCTGTCCGGCATCGGGCCGGTGTTGGCCTGGTCGGGCTATGTCGAGAACGCGGCGCAGCAGACGCCGCAGGCACTGACGGCGATCCGTATTGTGATCGCGGTCGTGCCAGCCGTCATCCTGGCTGGAGCTATCGTAGTTGCATGGGCCTATCCTCTGACGCGCCCCTGCCACAGGGAGATTCAGGCCGAGCTGGCCCGGCGGCGCGCCGCCCGCTCAGCCACATCAGAATGAACGTGCCGAGCATCGCCACGAACCCCCCGCCGTCGAAGGCAATGAAGCGCCACCCGGTCGTGGCAAGCGTGGCGTGTCCCGGTGGCAGTGTCAGCAGCATCCACGTCTCGCCCGCCAATCCAATGGCCTGCTGGACGATGACGATCAGGAACAGCCAGCGGTAACGGGAGGGGTTCCATATCGCCAACGGGTAGGTCACGTTCCACATCAGGAAGAGGATGCCCATTCCGCGGACGAGTACTTGGCCTGCAACCCCGCCCACCTCGAAGCCGGGGGCGTAGGCTCCCGGCCTGGCGACGAACGCCAGTGCGCAACTGACATTGATACAGAACACCACGGCCAGCGCCAGCCGGGCCAGCCAGAGAGTTGCGCGGTGGGTATTCATCCAGCCACCTCCTGACCGCAAGTATACCATCTCGACCTGACTTGCCCAAATCGGAGCTTTGCAGTACCATCGTCGCCACTGCAACGACGAAAGGAGAATGCTGATGGGGAAAGTGTATCGTCACAAGCCTGGTGCACCCGACGAGTACCTGGGGCGGATCGAGCCTGAAAGCGGCAAGGTCTATCGCCACCGCCACGGCCCGGATGAGTACCTGGGCCGCGTGGAGCTGGATAGCGGCAAGGTGTATCGTCACCGCCACGGCCCCGACGAGTACCTGGGTCAGGTTCACCTGGACGATGGCAAGGTCTACAGCCACCGTTTCGGCCCGGACCGGCACGTGGCGGAGGTCAAGCCAAACGGCCGCATCTACCGCCACGAGCCCCTTGCTCCAGACGATTACCTGGGCAAAGTCGAGGGGATGCATTCGCTGGCGGAAGGTGGGGGTGCGTTCTTCCTGCTCCTGCTGCCTGTGGTCGAAGGGCTTGCCCTGAGCGAAGTCGAAGGGAAAGCCGAAGGGGCCGAGATCGAAGCGGGTGAGGATTGATGATGCCGTCCATCGTCACCGGCCTTCAGCCTTCGCTTGAGGTGACGCACGTCTTGCGCGGGCAGGGCATTGACCCAGACCGCGCCCGCCCAGAGATCGTTGCAGCGGCACAGGAGGTGCTTGATGAGGCACAATCACTGCTCGCGCCTGTTGCGCTGTACACCATCCTGCCGGTGCGCGACTTCCAGCATCAGCGGGTGACGCTGGATGGCGGGGCGGTCTTCGAGGGGACGCTGGTGGCCCGTGCGTTGGCAGGAGCGACGGAAGTTGCCCTCGCCGTGTGTACCATCGGGCCGGCGTTGGATGAGCGGGTGAGCGCGCTCCTTGCTGCTGGGGAGCCGGTGCAGGCGTTCGCACTGCATGGGGCTGGCATCGGTGCCGTGGGAGAAGTCGCCCGGATGGTTGGCGAGCGGATATGCGATGAAGCCTCGGCACATGGCTTGAGGACCGGCATGCGTGCCAGTCCGGGACAGGAAGGATGGCCGCTTGAGCAGCAGCGCGTGCTTTTCGGCCTGCTTCCGGCTGAGGAGATCGGCGTCCGGCTGACCGAGAGTTGCCTCATGCTGCCGCGCAAGTCCGTCTCCTTCGCGGCTGGGCTGGGGCCGGAGATGCAGGCCGACGCGGTCACGTGCGATTTCTGCTCCAAGCGTGAGCGCTGCCGCTGGCGCGTGCAAAAGGGATCGCTATGACCGATGAACTCACCGTGGATTTCGAGCCTCTTGGCCGCCGGGCGCGAGTGGTACAGGGTACGACGTTGCTGGAGGCCGCCCGCCAGGCCGGCGTGGGGCTGAACGGGGTCTGCGGGGGCGCAGGCACCTGCGGGACCTGTCGCGTGCGCGTCGTCGCGGGCGAGGTCTCGCCCCCCGCCGAAGCCGAGCGCGACGCTGTGGCCGATGGGCTCCGGCTGGCCTGCCAGACCCACGTGCTGAGCAACGTGCGGGTGGATGTGCCACCGGCCTCCATCACGGCTCTCCAGCGAGCGCAGATCGAGGGCCGCGAGCGTCCAGTCGAACTCGATCCCGCCGTGCGCAGTTTCGACGTGGCGCTGGTTCCTGCCGGCCTGACCGACCTGCTGCCTGACGCGACGCGGTTGCGCAAAGCTCTCCACCAGCAACGTGATGTCACCGCTGACCGGTTCGACCACGCAGCACTGTGTCAACTGCCCACCCTGTTGCGGAAGAATGAATGGCATATTCGCGCCGTCGTTAGGAGTGACGAAGTCATCGCCGTCGCGCCAGTCGGCACTTCATCGTTGGGGCTGGCCGTGGACATCGGCACGACCAAGCTGGCCGCCTACTTGGTGGACCTGGAGAGCGGCGAGACGCTGGCGGCCGCCGGCGCGATGAATCCCCAGATCGCCTACGGAGAAGACGTGATGGCTCGTATCTCCTACGCGATGGCGGGGGAGGATCACGCCTGGGAGCTCCAGCACGTCCTCATCGGCGGGTTGGACGACCTGGCCCGCGAGCTGTGCGCGCAGGCCGGGTGCGAGAGGGCTGAGATCGTCGAGGCGGTGCTGGTGGGCAACACCTGTATGCACCACCTGGCACTGGGATTGCCGGTGGCCCAACTGGGCCTGGCTCCCTACGTGCCCGCCCTGGCCGACTCCTACGACCTCAAAGCGCGGGAACTGGGACTGCGACTGGCCTCCGGCGCGAGCGTCCACCTCCTGCCCAACATCGCCGGATTCGTCGGCGCGGACCACGTGGCGATGCTCCTGGCGACAGGACTCTACGAGGCCAGTGAGGTCACCCTGGGTCTTGACATCGGCACCAACACCGAGAGCAGCCTGGCAGCGGAGGGGCGGCTCTTGAGTTGCTCCTGCGCCTCCGGCCCGGCCTTCGAGGGGGCCCACATTCAGGACGGGATGCGGGCCGCGCCGGGGGCCATCGAGCGGGTGCGGCTGGTGGACGAGCGGGTCGAGTATCAGACGATTGACGGCGCGCCGCCGGTGGGCATCTGCGGCTCCGGCGTGCTGGACAGTGTAGCTCAACTGCGGCGGGCTGACGTGCTACGCGCCAACGGCGGGATGGTGCCAGGGAGCCATCCCCGCGTCCGCGGGAGGGGTAAGGAGATCGAGTTCTTGCTTGTCCCGGCTGGCGAGCGGGGTGCGCCCCGCGATATTGCCATCACCCGCAAGGACGTGAGCGAGATTCAGTTGGCCAAAGCGGCCATCCGCGCCGGGATCGAGGTGCTGTTGGGCGAGGCCGGATTGGAAGCGGAGCAGGTCGAGCGGGTGGTGGTGGCGGGGGCCTTTGGGACTTATCTGGACGTGGACAGCGCCCTGGCAGTGGGGGTGTTGCCGCCGTTACCGCGCGAGCGGTTCGTGCAGGTGGGTAACGCTGCGGGGATGGGAGCCAAACTGGCGCTGCTTTCACGTCGCTGCCGCGAGCTGGCTGAGGAGATCGCTCGCCGCGTGGAGTACGTCGAACTGACCACCCATCCGCGCTTTGTCGAAGAATACGTGGCTGCGCTGATGCTGCCCTAGCGGCTAACCAGCGCCGCCGTGAACAGGCGGCGAGGGGGCCGGTCGCACGGACAGCCCCCTCAGGCGCTTCCAGTCCTCCCCATTCAACCAAAGTCGTGCTCGACTTCCGCCAACCCGGCGACGCCCTCCGAAACCCACGTCTCACCGTCGTAGGTGGAGCGCAGCTTGTGTTCGGCCCCCGGCAAGACCTCGAACGACGCGCTTCCATCGCTGCCTGTCCTGGTGTACGTCACGTAAGCCTCGTTGGATTTCAACAGGTCGACGCGCTGATCGGCCAGGTCGGTGCCTTGCACAGTCAGGTGCGCGGTCAACGGTACCGTCTGCACCTCCAGTTGCGTGTCCTCGCTCACTTCCGTCACCGGCGTGGCGTAGGTGGCGCCGTGGTAGTCCAGCTCCAGCTTCATCTCCGCCTCCGGCACGACCTGGAAGGAGGCCACCCCCTCACCGTCCGTTCTGACGTAGGTGACGTAACCGCCGTCTGCCTTCTGTAGGTTGACCCTGGCATTCTCGATGGGAGCGCAATCGCTGCCGATGAGCTGGAGATGATACTCCTGGGTCTGCACGACCGCGCCCGTGTCGTAGCTGCCCACGGCCGTCCTGTACTTAGCCCCGTGGTAGTCCACCTCGAACAGGCTGGGCACGGCGCTGCCATCGTAATCGCTGAAGTCGGCGACGCCAACACTGACCGGTGAGTAGTAGAGCCGACGTCGGAGGATGGGGGAGAGCTTGCCCCGACCTCCTCGACCATGCCAGACCACCACGCCGGAAGGACGGACAGATCGAAGGGATGGGGACTTGCTTCCCCCGGCAGGAAACGCGGGGCTGCCCGGCCGGCCGGCACGATGGCGTGAGATTCCTGCGAGTGTGCTGCCATCGCCAGTAGTGGCGACGGGGTCAGCAGCAACGACGCAACGACCAGGAGAAGCGAAAAGCCATCCCGGCGGTTGGACGCAGCGCGTGGGGGGCTGGCCCGAGAGAGGAGCGGATGACGATGGCTCACGTCGTCACCCCGTGCATTGCAGGGAGGACTGACTGCTTTCATCGTGTCACCTCCGGGGAGAAAAGCGTCACGGGCCTTTCACTGAGTGATGACAGTGTATACTATTCTTGCCGCAGGCGCAAGTCGCGCGGACGTTCAGACCCGTACTTCCGGTTCTAATCGGGCAGCGTCTTGATGATGACCACCATCCCGCCCAGCGCGCCAAGCAGAACGGTGTGCAGTGGAAATCCCAGCGCCCACAGCAACGGCCCGGCTGCCAGCATGACCAGTATGGTGGAACGTGCACGGTGGACGTGCAGGAGCCGTACCAGAATCAACCACAGGATCGCCACGATGATTGTCGCCCCCAGCGTGCGCAGAGGGTCCAGCCACAGCAGTGTGCCCATCAGCTTGGAGAGGCCAATCCCGCCGCCGAAGCGGATGAGCACGGACCAATCGTGGCCCACCACAGCCATCACGCCGGCCACCGTGGCCGCCCAGGGATCCTCCGTCAGCAGTCCGGCCCCGGCGACGGCGGCCATCCCCAGGAGCGCGTCCCTCACACCGCCCCGGAGGCCGGTCACGCAGGGGACGTTCGGCCCACCGATGTGACCGCTGCCCCGCTGGCGCACGTCCGCGCCTCGGAGCGTCCAGCATACCAGTACGCCCGTGGGCACTGCCCCCAGCAAGTATCCCAGCATTCCGGCCAGGATAAATTGGATCATCACCGTTGTCCTTTCAGCATCGCACCCGCAGTCGCTGGGGGAGGATTTCAAACTCTAACCGGTGTGCGGCGGTGCACAGCATCTCCCCATTCACGGGGCGCTACGTTGCGCGCTGCTGTGATTGGTTGTGGAAGTTTGACATCGTTCGTGCTTGGGAGTAAAATGGGGCCAAACGAACCGCTATGCGAAAGGAGAGGTGTGTGATGGCCGAACAATTGTCTCTGCCCAGTGCTGAGGCTCTCACGGAGGAGCCTGCACAAACCATGGCTCCATCGGACTTGGGTGCTCATTCCTCGCTGCGTGCCGCGATGAGCGGATTCGAGGTTCACATGCAAGGGCAAGGCTTCAGCGAGCATACGATCAAGGCCTTCCTCTCCGACCTCAACATCCTGGCTCAATTCGTCGGTGCGGGAACGGCCATCGGCTCTATCTCCACCCGCGATCTCAATCGCTTCACCGACTGGCTGGTATATGAACGCGGCGTACCATGTAATCTCAAGTCGCTGGCCCGGCGTGTGACCGCGCTCAAGGTTTTCTTCGGTTGGCTGACCGAGGCGGAGGTGCTTCCCCACGATCCCGCTGCCCCCGTGGTTCACAAGCCGGTGATGACCCCGCTGCCCCAGATTCTCTCCGATGCCGAAGTCGAGCAGGTACTGGCGGTGACGCAGATGTTGCGCCACACGGAAAAGCCGGACGCTCGCCCTCACTTGCTGGTGACGTTGCTATTGCACACTGGCATAAAAAAAGGCGAGTGTATGAGCATCGTGATGAATCATCTCGATCTCAGCGACCCCGCCGAGCCGGTGCTGTGGATTCGCTACGCCAACCCACGTCGCCGTCATAAGGAGCGCAAGCTGCGCCTGCCGGTGTGGTGGCCAGTGGTGCTGGCCGAGTACCGCGCCCAGTACCAGCCGCAGGAATCGCTTTTCCCCTGCACGGCCCGCAACCTGGAGTATGTTCTGAGGAATGTGGCGCAGCAGGCCGAACTCCCTCACAGCCTCTCATTTGAGATGCTGCGCTGGACCTGCGCGGTGCGTGATTACCGGGCTGGAATGTCAGCCGACAAGCTGCGCCAGAAACTGGGGATTTCAAAGATCACCTGGCGCGAGGTGGGGGTCAAGATCGCCAGGCTGGCGAGTCCGGCGTTGTGAGGGGGGTGTCTGAAAGTTGTTGGTCAGGCCGCACCGTCGTGGAACAGGCGGTGCTGGGTCAGATGCAAACCTACTGAGTTCTGGCCAGCACTAGCTCTTCTAGGCCAATGTGGCCCTAACCACCTCGCTTTCAATCTGCATCCATAATCCTGCGGACGACTTCGCCCAGGGCGTTCACCTCGAAGGGCTTCTGGACCACTTCCAAGATGCCCCCGTTTCTCAGTTTTCGTGGATCCTCCGCCAGCGCATAGCCGGTGATGGCCACTGCCTTCAGGTGAGGAGCCGTCCTTCTCAGTTCTTGGATCAACTCCCTGCCTCCCATCTCTGGCATCACTATATCCGTGATCACCAGATCTATCCCTCGACCTCGCTCAGGACAGGCCTCTGCCGCTGAGCGGTAGACCTCCAGCGCTTCCAGGCCATTCGCAGCGGTTAGCACCCGGTAGCCCAGCGACTCCAGCATGTTCCGCCCCACCCCTCGCACCCTCTCGTTATCCTCCACCAACAGGATAGTCTCTCCTTTCCCCTTCGGAGCGACCAAAGCCTCTTCCTTCGCAATCTCTTCCGATTCTTCTCCTGTCCTGTGGGCCGGGAAGTAGATGCGGAACGTCGTCCCGCGCCCTACCTCGGTGTCCACCCCAATGTATCCCTGGTGTTGCTTCACGATGCCGTACACCTGAGCCAATCCCAGTCCCGTTCCCTTTCCCACAGGCTTGGTAGTGAAGAAGGGCTCGAAGATATGGGACATCACCTCGGGCGGCATTCCGGTACCGGTGTCTGAGACGGCCAGGCACACCCACTCCCCGGCCGGCATCTCTGCCGCTGGCGGTTCCTCATCCAGCATCACTTCGACGCTGGACAGACTGATGCGCAGTTCTCCTCCGTCCGGCATGGCGTCCTGCGCATTGACCGCCAGGTTCATCACCATCTGCTGGACCTGGGTGGGGTCGGCGTGCACCACGTATTCATCGGTTCCCATTTCTGGTATGAGGTGGATGTTTTCCGGGAGCGTGCGTTTCAGGATATCCATGATCTGCGTTACGAAGGACCCGAGGTCATCTGGTTGGGTCTCCATCATCGAGCGGCGGCTGAAGTCCAGCACCTTCTGCACTAGGTCTGCGGCCCGCCGTGACTCGTCGAGGATGATCTCGACCGACTGTGTCAGGTCGGAGGGCAGGTGGCGGCTGCGTAGAAGCATTTGAGCGTAGAGCAGAATGGTCGTCAGGATATTGTTGAAGTCGTGGGCCATCCCGCCCGCCAGCCTACCGACGGCCTCCATCTTCTGCGCTTGGATGAGCTGAGATTGGGTCTGTCTCAGTTCTTCCAAGCTTCTCTCCAACTCCTGCATCAACGTGGCCTTGTGCCAGGCAGCAGCCACCTGGTGGGCGAAAGCAGTGATGGCCGGTATGTTCTCTGCGGTCAGATCATCCGATTGCACACTGAACACGCCGATGACCTTATTCTTCACCAAAAGAGGAGCACGGATGGATTTCGAGAGTTTCAACGTGCTTACTAATTGCTGGGCGAACCCCTGCAGGGGCTCAGGCAGTGACTGGCGCGCGATGTCTTCTGCATTCTCCACAAAGACGGTCTCCTTCTCCCAGACTACCTTTCTATACACATCTGCAGTTTCGATGGGGATGGAGAAATCCTCGACTTTGAGGCTTGTCAGTTTCTCGGCGGCCTCGATCGCTCCGGGATCGTAGCTCAGGTGTTTAGGGAACACCCTGCTCTGGCACTCATCGGCCAAGAGGACTGTGCATAAGAAGCCAAGTTTCTCGAGTTCCTCCGCAACTGCGGCGAACGTCTCTTCCGGTGTCAAGGCCCTCTCCATCGTTATGGCCGCTGCGTTCAGCGCTTGCAGCAATTGCTCCGCCCGCTTGCGCTCGGCGATCTCGCGCTGAGCCTGCTCGAACAAGCGGGCGTTTTCGATAGCGGTGGCCGCCGGCGCTGCCAGCGAGGTCAGCAACCGCAAGTCCTCCTGGTCAAAGGTACCGTTCTCTTTGTTCATCACCTCAATAGCGCCGATGATTTGTCCTTTGGCATGCAAGGGGACACATAAAATCGAGCGGGTGGTAAAGCCGCTCTCTTCGTCAAAGCCTCCAAACCAGCGAGTGTCCCTCGATACGTCCAGCACCAGAACCGGTTCGCCGTGCTGGACGACCCAGCCCGCAATTCCCTGTCCCATCGCCAGGCGCTTACCCTGCATAAAATCCGCACCCTCGCCGGAGGCTGCAGCGAACCACACGTCGCCTTTGACCTTGTCGTGAAGGACCACTGAAGCTGCCGCCACGCCCATCAGCCGGGCCACGTGATCCATGATGATGGTCAGCGTCTCTTGCATGTCCAGGGTGGAGGTGATCGCCTGGCTGACCCTGTTCAGGGTGGTCAGTTCGCGGTTGAGTTGGAGAATTTCGGCCTCCACCCGCTTGCGCTCGGCCAGTTCTCGCTGAACCGCCTCGTGCAAGCGCGCGTTCTCGATGGCCACTGCGACCTGGTAGGCCAGGGTTTCCATCGCCATCACGTCGCTCCCGTCGAAAGCGTTGAGCTGTGGGCTCTGGGCATCGAGCACTCCCACGACCTCCCCGCCCACCCGGATGGGCACGCTCAGTTCGGAGCGGGTCGGGATCACGCCAGGGTGGAAGCTGAGGTAACGTGGCTCGGCGTCCACGTCGTTGGCCAGCAGCGTCTTGCCGTAGCGTCCCACCCAGCCGACCACGCCTTGACCCAATTTCAGCCCATGGTCAGGGGGGAACAGATGGGCAAAGTCACCAGCCCTGGCTCTCATCAGCAACTCACCTCGCTCGCGATCCAGGATGAAAAGGCCCACGTGGTGATAGCCAAAGTTCTCCTGCACCAGGCGGGCGGCCCTGTCCATCACGCTGTCTAACTCCAGCACGGCCGCGATCTTTCCACCGATATCGTTGAGCAGCGCCAACTGGGCCGCGCGTTGCTCCAGTGTTTCCTGCACCCGCTTGTGCTTCGCCACGACTGCCGACATGAGCGTGCCAAATATGAGAAAATAGGCAAGCACGAGCGATCGTATATAGACTTCACGACTCGGCACATCCGTAATCAGCACCTCCAAGAAGGTCGCTTTATAGAGGAGCAGGTAGTCCAGGACAGCATCTATTGTCCAAACAAGCAGCCCCGATATGACTGAAACAGCGATAATCTTGTATTCAGTTTTCATGTCCCTTCCCCGAAGCGCCCTCTGTGACCGGAGTAATTCGTACAACGCAGGCCGCATAGAACTCTTCCTTACTGCTAATTATAGACCAGCAAGACGGGCCGGTCAAACTGGCCTGGCCGGCAAAGCACAAAGTTGGACCACGTTCAGCAGTTGGCAGTTAGCGGATCAACGCTGCCTCCACGCATCAGGCACGACCAGGCACCAGGGGATGCCAGCGCACCCCGGTGATCTCACAGCACCATCGTATCGCACGCTGTCTTCGCGTTGGGTTACGGCTGCGTTACCAACACGTCGAGGGCTTTGAGCAATGTGGGTTTCCCAGAGAGCTGTGCCTATTCCTGATGGCTCACGGGGATGAAGATGCGGAAAGGGAGTGCTTCGTAAGCCTGGTTCAGACTCAGGTAGTCACTGCTCCAGCCACCGATGGCGTAGATGGTGGTCTCGAATACAACTACACCGGGGCTGCGCCACTCTCCCACCAGTGGTGTTTCGATGGGGCTCCAGGTGTCATCGGTTGGGCTGTAACGTTCGTTGAAACCCAGGTAGCTGCTCCAGCCCCCTCCACCGATGGCGTAGAGTTGGCCGCCCAGAGCCACCAGCCCCAGTTCCCCTCGTCCCACCGCCAACGGTGCGCACTGGCCCCACATCTCTGCTACCGGGTCGTAGATTGAGCAGATAGGCAACTCTCGCTCGCCATCGTGCCCGCCCACGAAGTAGAGGCGGCCTTCCAGAGGAGCAGCCGCAGCGAAGCCCCGCCCTGTATCCATCGGCGGCCCCTCGGTCCAGGTATCCGCCTGGGAGTCGTAGATGTACGTCGTGGCGACGTACTGTTGCCCATCCCAACCGCCGAAGAGGTAGAGCCTCTCGTCCAGCGCAGCCAGGGCATAGGCACAGCGCGGTTCTGGCAGTGGGCTGGCCTCTCGCCACGAGTCGGTCATGGTGTCGTACACTTCGACTTTCCGCATCGGTATACCCCCGGCGTCGCAGCCGCCCGGCACGTATACATCCGTCCCAACGGCGGCGGCTGAGATGTAGGTTGCCGGAGTGGGTTTGTCGCTTCCCCGTGTCCAGATGTCATCGTCGAGGTCGTATATCTCGACTGCAGCCGTGGGGCCCTCTGGGGTCTGGCCTCCGATGGCGTAGATGTGTCCCCCGACGGCGGCGAGCGCCAGGTAGGCCCGACGGGTGGGCATCTGGGCTCGCTCGTGCCAGGAGGATTCCGCCACCGGCAGTGCTGGCTGTTCTGTAGGCAGGTTCGATGGCAGGTGTGGCTTGGTGCCTGCCTGCGGCCTGCTGTGAGGCCACGTCACGGCTAGCCCGGCTACTACGAGCAGCAGGGCGGCGATCAATGCCACCCGCTTGGGCCAGGGAAGGGGGGGCTCCGGGGCGACCCGCGGAGCATGGGGCGGGACTGCGGTACTCTCACCCACTGCTTCTGGCACAAGCACCCAGCCCTCGCGCACGGCGATCATCGTCGCCTCAGTGCGCGATTCGGCCCCCAGCTTGGTGAATATGTTGCGCAGGTGAACCTTGACGGTGTTGACGCTGATGCTGAGCCGGTAGGCGATCCGGCGGTTGGTGACGCCGGTGGCCACCAGTCGTAGGATTTCCTTCTCGCGTTCGCTTAGGGGTTCGCCGTATTCGGGCATTGCTCTTTCGGCGGACACACCGGCCTGAAAGAGCCGGTGCTAGGTCAGGCCGGATACCAGCACCGCCGCTCGGCTGAGCGTTCGACTGAGGGCTTCAACCGAGCTCAGCCGAGGTCCTCACGCCAAAGGCTCGCGACTAAGCCTGTTCCACGGTGGTGCGGCCTCGCCAGTAGTTTTCAGACACGCTCTCAGCGAGATTATAACACAGCGGCGGGCTTGGGCAAGCATGGTATGGGGCGGAGTGCTCAGGAGGATAGGGTCCACGGGACGACCTCGGGCAGGGCGAGGAAACGGGTGGGTGTGGCCACAGAGATACAGGTCTACGCCCAGTTCCACCGCCTCCGGCATCAGGTCGGGGGAGTGGTAGAGCAGGAGGGTGAATGTGCGTTCGGGACTGCCATCCAGCAGGCGCCGGAGGTGAGACGCATCCAGGTCCCGCTCGCGGGTGCAGCGCAAGCTGATGAGACTTATGGTATGGCCATTAATGCGTAGTTCTTCAACCTGATCCAGCAGCCAGGTGATGGCGGCCAGCGCCAGCCAGGCGCGGCAGGTCGGCGGTGTGGAGCAGCCCTGCTAGGATGTGGAGGGGCGATTTTCCTGGCTCGCCGCAGGGAGAAAGGGTTGAACGAGTGGGTCAGATTTCGACGAAGTAGGCATTGCAGGCGCGGTCAATCAAATCCTTGCTCAGTGTAGCCGGTACGTTCAGGTAACGGGCGATGTCTGTCAACTGGTCTACTATATCCCGGGGATGGCAAGCGCGTTTGGCGCGGTTGGGTTTGAGGTAGTGCTCCTGGATCAGATAGGCCAGTCCTCGGTCGTCGTAGGGCACACCCTTGGTTTGACATACCCTGCGGAAGATCTCCCGATACTCGTCCCAGGAGGGGTCCCTGATCTCAATTTTGTGGCGGATGCGTCGGAGAAAGGCTTCGTCCACCAGGTCGCGGGGGGCGAGGTTGGTTGAGAAGACGATCAGCACGTCAAAAGGCACCTCGATCTTGCGGCCGGTGTGGAGGGTCAGGAAGTCCACGCGCTTCTCCAGAGGCACGATCCAGCGGTTGAGCAAGTCGCGGGGCCGGGCCTGCTGGCGGCCGAAGTCGTCAATCAGCAGCATACCGCCGTTGGCCTTCATTTGAAAGGGGGCCTCGTAGTACTTGTTATTCTCATCGTAGACCAGGTCGAGTGCCTCCAGGGTCAGCTCGCCCCCGGTGGTGATGACCGGACGCCGGACGCGCACCCAGCGTGGGTCGTGATTCTTGGCGGTGGAGGACGAGTCATCGGCGAGCACGTGGTTGACGGAGTCGAAGACTCTGATGATCTGACCTGCTATTTCGGCCGCGTAGGGGATATACATTACGTCGCCCAGGATCATCCTGCCGATGCTCTCAGCGATGGCGGTCTTGCCGTTGCCCGGATGGCCAAAGAGGAATACGGAGCGGCTCGAGTTGACCGCCGGGCCCAGTTGGGCGAAGGTATCCTCGTTGATGACGAGGTGGGACAAAGCCTGGCGCATTGTACGTTGATGAACAATGACGTTGCCCAGAGGCTGCTTGCGTATCGCTCCAGAATAGGCCTCCAGGGTGACGGGCGCAGCACCGGCGTATTCGCTACGGTCAAGCGCTTCGCGGCCCATAGCGCGCCCTTTCTCGGCGATGGCGTACTGATAGGCCGCCTCTGCAAAGCCAGCGGCCCCCTTTACCTCGCACAGCTTCTCACGTTTAAGAAATTCCAGCACCTGGTCTACCACACCGGTGTAGGGGAGTTTCATGCGTTCGGCAAGCTCGTAGCCAGAGAGGTTTCCCTCGAAGTACATGATCTTGAGTGCCAGGTCGGTCAGGAATCCCAGACCCAGTCCCGTCTCTTTGATCGAGGTCGGCGCGCGCGGGACGAAAGATGGTGGTATCACTTTGCGCTGTTCCATACTCTTCATCACTCCTATTCTATCGGCGGCATCTGTTAATGGTATCTTCTCAATACTTGGGGGCCAAGCGACTCAGCGGCTCCTGGCAAGTTGTCTGAGCATCCTGAGTAGCTGCGGAATGTAATGAAGCAGTGTATCGAAGGGTGCGGCTTAAGCGCCGAGCCATTGCAGGTCCACACCCTTCGATACAGCCTTCACTTCATTCCGGCCTATCCAGGATGCTAGCCGTCTTGGTGATCGTCATCTCAGAAAATCGCCCCTGTTTTTTGAGAAGGTATGAGAGCCTTTCGCAATTCAAACTGCCAGACTGCGGAAGTCTCGAAGGTGCTC
>JBHIET010000011.1:0-62100 GCA_046760785.1 Anaerolineae bacterium
CGGGCCGCTAAATCGCCCCTTCGATACGGCCTTCGGCCTACTCAGGATGCGATTCGGCTATGATCTGTACAATCACTGTTACGATTTCCAGGGGTGCGAAAAACAGGCTAAGATACCTGTTTAGCATTAGAGGGGCCGGTCTGTGAAGGCCCTGGCGGGGTAGCCCATCGTTGGACTGCTGTGCTGGACAAATCGGCTTGTTAGTGCCATAATCGGCCCCACTGTGGTCAGGAGATTCTCTCCATCGGACATCGCCCAGATGGGCTCGCGAGATTGGCGTATTGCCGGGTTGAAAGCCCAGCTTCGTGAGCGGGATGCCGCTATTGCGGAGATGGAGGCTCAACTGCATCAGCGGGACGAGGTGATGGCGGAGCGGGCGGCTGGGCTGGAGGAGTGGCTGGACGCTTTGATCCACCTGACGCTAAATGACTGCAAACGGAGGCGTAAACGTGACTGAATCAATCATCAATCTCACCCGAGGGAACCCGCCGGTAGATGTCTTTCCCGTAGAAGACTTGATCGAATGTGGGGAGGCAGCTCTACGGCGGAATCCCCACGTACTCTTACAATATAGCCGCGCAGGATATGCCCCCCTGCGTCAATGGCTGGGGGAGCAATATGGTATTGGACCTGATCAAATCCTCACCAGCAATGGTTCGCTGGAGGTTTTCTACTTCGTCACCCAGAGCCTGCTGTCACCGGGCAAGAGGGCTTTTGTAGAATCGCCTTCCTATGATCGGGCGATCACTTTGCTGCGACGGGCCGGGGCTGAATTGGTGGGCATCCCGTTGGAGGAGGACGGGGTCAACCTGGAGGTGCTGGAGGAGCAGCTCAAGAGAGGCGCGCCTGCGTTGATGTATGTGATCGTGGATTTCCAAAACCCGATGGGAGTCACCACCAGCCTGGAGAAGCGCCAGCGTCTGGCCGCTCTGGCGGAGGAATACAACTTCTGGATCGTCGAGGATGCGCCATACCGGAAGCTTCGCTATTGGGGCCAGGACGTTCCTTCCTTATGGTCTCTGTCGCCGGCGCGCGTGCTGCACCTGTCCTCGTTCTCCAAAGTGCTCTCGCCGGGGTTGCGCCTGGGCTACGTGGTAGGCCCGGCTGAAACCATTGCTGCGCTGTCTAAATGGGCATTGGATTCGCACATCGGTCCAGTGCTGCCAACGCAGGGGATGGTCTACGAGTACTGCCGCCGCGGATTGCTCGAACCCAACGTCGAGCGTTTGAAGCAGGTGTATCGCCCGCGGCTTCAAGCTGCTCTCTCAGCCCTAGAGAAACACATCCCCCAGGCCACCTGGACCCGGCCAGAGGGTGGCTTCTTTGTCGGAGTCACCCTTCCGGAGGGAAGTGACATCGTGAGCTTGCGAAGCCGGGCGGACGATGTGGGGCTGAAGCTCACCGATGGACGGGACTTTTTCCCCAACCCTGACGATGGCAAGCACTTCCTGCGTATTCCCTTCTGCGGCGTCACACCTGAGGAGATCGAGCAAGGGGTGTCTCGCCTGGCGCGCCTCTTGTAACGGAGAGAGTGATCGGGCCTTTTCGCGATCCTTCCCCGTTGCTGAACTCCGCAGAATCTTGCTCCCAGAGGCAGGAAGGAGACCCTTCGCCTTCGCCCCCCTGGTCAGCACCGCTGACGGAAGGATCGCTGTCATGGTATAATATGGTTAGATCAGGGGCATTGAGTGACGCAGAGAGGGGAACCTGCGACGAGGTCGTTGAGGTGATAGGAAGCAATCGCTATTGAAAGCACAAGTCACCTGGTGTATCTTATGGGTTGTGAGGGGGGTTGACCGATACCCGCTCTGGCTCGTGTCAGCCTGGATTGAGGACGGGCATTAGTGTGCCTACGGGTGTCTATATCCGGTAGACAAAAATGAGCGCGCCCTACCGTAATGCAGGTACGACGCTTGTCCTTCTTCTTGCCTGTCTCCTGTTGACGAGTGCGGGCACTCCTGCATTGGCTTCCCCCCAGATGGGGATTGCCGGAGCGGGGGGCATCCAGCAGGAAGGGGAGCCAGGCTACTCCTCCGACTGGGAGAAGGCCAGGAGGGAGGCAATGCCTGCTCTTCTTTTCCCACCATGGCGATTGTCCCCCCCTGAAACAGCAGCGAAGCTGGGGATGGATGAGGCTCCTATCGAGCCAGAACTGCTGCGAACTCTACTGGAGGCAGAGCCCGACGAGTATTTTCGCGTCATCGTCCACCTGCGCGACCAGGTCAATCTTGAGGCCATAACTGGTGGGGCACTGGGTGCGGCTGAGGCCCGCTTCCGCGTCGTCTCCGCGCTGCAAGCCACGGCGACCCGGTCCCAGGCCCTGCTGCGCCCCTACCTGGAAGGGGCTCAGGCTGCTGGCAGGGTCAAATCCTACGCCTCCTTCTGGATCGTCAATGCCATCGCCGTCCACGCCGACCGTGACACCGTCTTCGCCCTGGCTGCCCGCCCCGAAGTCGCTGCTGTCCGCCTCGACCACTGGCGAAGGTGGGTCACCGCCGAGACTTTGGTCTCCAATCTCCAATCTCCAGCTTCCACCGAATGGGGCATCGCCCGTATCCGCGCCGATCAGGTCTGGACTTCCCTCCACATCTCCGGCACCGGCGCCGTCGTGGCAGGGATGGATACGGGGGTGGATTGGCTCCATCCTGCGCTGCAGACCACCTATCGGGGGTATAGTCCTCACGGCCCGGCCAACCACACCACCAGTTGGCACGACGCCACCGGCAGCGGTGCGCTTTACCCGGTGGACGGCCACGGCCACGGCAGCCACACGATGGGCACCATCGTGGGACAGGACGGCATCGGCGTTGCGCCGGGGGCGCGGTGGATCGGTGTCCGAGTCCTCAACAGCCAGGGGTACGGCTACGACTCCTGGATCCACGAGGGTTTCCAGTGGCTCCTGGCCCCCGGCGGTGACTCGACCAAAGCGCCCGACGTGGTCAACAACTCCTGGGGCAATAGCAATGGCTATCTGACCACCTTTCGTCCCGATCTGCAGGCCCTGCGGGCTGCTGGCATCTTGGCCGTCTTTGCCAACGGGAACGAGGGACCCGGCGGGGGCACGGTTTACTCACCGGCTTCTCTGTCCGAAGCCTTCGCCGTCGGCGCTACCGACTCCGACGACGAGGTGGCCACCTTCTCCAGCCGTGGCCCTTCCCCCTGGGGGGAGGTCCGTCCCCACGTGGTCGCGCCTGGCGTGGACGTCCGCTCCAGCCTGCCAGGGGGCGCTTACGGCTCGATGAACGGCACCTCGATGGCCACCCCGCACGTGGCCGGCATCGCCGCCCTGCTGCGCTCCGTCAGCCCGACGCTGAGCATCACCCGCACGGCCTTCCTCATCACCAGCACCACCGTCCCCCTGAGCACTACCCTGCCCAATAACGACACCGGCTGGGGACTGGTGGACGCCTTCGCCGCCGTCGTCGCTCTGGCCCAGCCGGGCTTCGTCACTGGGACGGTGACGCGGTCTGGTGACGGCGCGCCCATCGCCGGGGCGGCGGTCACGGCTACGCCCGAGGGGAATGGGGGAGGTGGGACGACCGCGACCGACACTGACGGTAACTACCGGCTGGCGTTGGCCCCCACCGTCTACGACGTGACCGCCTCTGCCTTCGGCTACGAATCGGTCACGCGGAAGGTCGTGGTGATGACCGGCACGACGAGGGCGGAGGATTTCTCTCTCACTGCGCTGCCCACCGGTACCCTGCACGGCCGGGTCACTGATGCCTCTACCGGCGAGCCGGTCGAGGCCACCGTCACCGTGTTGGACACTCCCCTCGAGGTCACCACCAGCGACTACGTCTTCACCCCTCCCGCCGGTGCTTACACCGTCCGTGCCCGTCGCCTGGGCTACCATGTCGTCACTGCCACTGCTGTCGTCACCGCCGGGCAGGTCGCTACGGCGGATCTAGCCTTGCCTCCCGCCCCGTCTATCCTTTTGGTGGACAGCGGACCCTGGTACTACGGCAGCCAGGCCACCTACTTCCGCCAGGCATTAGACGACTGTACCTACACCTACGACGAGTGGGCCATCAAGCACCTGCCAGGTGATGTGCCAACTGCTGCTGATCTGACCCCCTACGACGTCGTGGTCTGGAGCGTGCCGAGGGATTCCCCCAGCCAGATCGGCGCCCAGGGCGCCATTACCGGCTACCTCTCCGCTGGTGGGCGCTTGATGCTGACCGGGCAGGACGTAGGCTTCCTGGACGGCGGCGGGTCCATTTATTACTGGGACCCCTATTATCGGGACTACCTCAAGGCCACCTACGTCGGCGACAACGCGCCGACGCGGGTGCTGGAGGGGGCACAGGGAGATCTTTTTTCTGGCCTGGCCATCACCATCACAGGCTCCGGCGGGGCCGACAACCAGGATTTCCCCGACGAAATCGGTGTCGCCGACCCCGACGCCGCTGCGCCGGTGTTGATCTATCAGGAAGGGGATTGCGGAGGGATACGAGTGGGGACCTGCCTGGACTACCGGGTCGTCTACCTCTCTTTCGGTCTCGAGGGCATCAACACTCCCGCCGCTCGCCGGGAGGTGATGGGGCGGGCACTGAATTGGCTGGTCTCGCCGCTGCCGACCGCCGGCCTTGAACTGAAGCCCACCTCCCAGATGCACATCGGGCTGCCTGGCTCTGTCATTACCCATGCTGTGCGGGTGCGACACGTGGGACAGGGAGGGGATACCGATACGGTTAGCCTCGCGCTCGATGGTGTATCCTGGGAGACCCAACTCAGCGCGCCGTCTCTCTCTCTGGCCCCCTGCACCTCGGCTACCGTCGTGGTGACCGTCACCGTTCCCTCCACTGCCGGTTGGGATGCGCGGGACATGGTTACCCTCACCGCTCGCTCCTCCATCTCCCCCACCCTGGCCCAGACCGCCGTCTTCACGTCCAAGTCCCCTGCCCCCGTCCTGCTGGTGGACGACGACCGTTGGTACGACCAGGAGGACAAGTACGAGGCGGCGTTGATGGGCGGTGGCTTCCACTACGACTACTGGCACACCGGGAAGGCCAGCGACGAACCGGCACAGGGCAGCCCCCCGTCAGATATATTACAGCGCTACCCCGTCATCGTCTGGTTCACCGGCTACGACTGGTACGCGCCAGTGACCGCCGACGAGGAGGAAATGTTGGCGGCGTATCTCGATGATGGAGGGCGGCTGTTCCTCTCCTCTCAGGATTTCCTATACTACCACCACGACGACTCCCTCAGCCAGGACTACCTGGGAGTGCTGGCTTACACCGAGGACGTCACGCCGACGCAGGCAGCGGGGGTGCCGGAGAACCCCATCGGCGACCGGCTGGGTCCCTACTCGCTGGATTATCCCTTCCACAACTGGTCCGACTCGGTCGTTTCTACCATCCCCGGCACTTCTGTTCCCTTCCGTGACCAGCAGCTCCGTCCCATCGCGCTGGCACGGCGAGGAGAGGGTTATCGGACGGCCTTTTTCTCCTTCCCGCACGAGGCGCTGCCGGAGGCAGGTCGGGCCGAGGTGATAGAGCGCGCCGTCGGGTGGCTGAGCTGGCTGGGTGGTTCGACCTTCGCCGCCGACCGTGGTGCGGTCTCCGGCGGCGACACACTGACCTACACCGTCGCTTTGTACAACGACGGGCCGGTGATGGTCACCGCGTCGCTCTCCAACACCCTCCCACCTAATCTGGCCTTTGTGCCCGGCAGCCTGACCGGCCCCGCTGCCTACGATGCACCCACACGGCGGGTCTCCTGGGAGGGGCCGCTTGAATCAGAAGCGGCGATCACCTTCACCTACCGGGCCACTGTAGCGATCGGACTCGACACCGGCACCCCCATCACCAACACGGCCCGCCTGGGATTGGAGGATCAGGAGATTCGTTTCCACCGCGCCGCTGTGGTACGAGTAGGTGGGCCGGATCTTTCCTCGTCAGCCTTCCAATGCGGCCCAGCCCAGCCTCGGCCCGGCACCGTAGTCACGTGCACACTGGCTCTCGCCAACAGCGGCCTGGGAGATGCCCTTACGACGACGGCCACCAGCCTTCTCCCACAGGACACCACCCTTGTCCCCGATTCCCTGATCTGGGTGGGCGGAGGGGAGGCGGAACCACTGACCGAGACGGTGCGCTGGAGCGGTCCTTTGAGCCTTCAGGCCCGGGTGACTGTGACCTATCGGCTCACCCTGCCCACTGCTCCCCTTCATCCTCCACTGTACAGCGCGGCCCTCCTAGATGATGGGGTAGGGGGGGCGTGGGAGCGGGATACGTGGCTGATTATGGTCCCATGGCAAGCCTATGTGCCGATAGTGTGCCAGAACTTCTGGCAACCACGGTGGTTCTATCTGCCGCTAGTGATGAAATACGGGTAGGGAGGGATGTCTCTATTGGGCTGATAGCACGTGCTTGAGGTCGGCATAGGCCACGGTCGGGTGAGCCCGTAGCTGGGCCAGGTTGGATCATCGGGTTGGCGGAGTGTGGCTCTTGCCCCCATCTGCCATCAGTGCTACAATAATAATCATCAGGAACTTGAATCGCATCACTGCCATGGGGTGTGGGGGAGAGAACGCCCGGCGGGCGGACACCGAAGGGGCAAGCCGGCGCGAGGGCTGATCGAGTCGGTGAAACTCTCAGGTCGTAGGACCCTGCATCTCGGCACCTCTGGAAAGTCCTTGGGGCACCGACGGGGCAAGGCCCGATGGCCGGTCGGCTCATCGGGAGGAATCTCTCAGGTTGGTAGACAGGGGACGCACAGCCAGGTCTTTTGTGCGTCCCGTTTTTTGTCTCGTCTGTCACCATCAACTGGAAGGAGCATGCCCAAATGAAATCTGTAACCCCCAAGCACCGATCTGACTTTCTCCTCCGCGCCGATCTGGAGGAAGTCGCACCGTTCGTCGCCGATCTGATTCACTGGGAGGCGGAGCGGCAGGCCCGCAAACTCATCCTTATCCCCTCCGAGTCCTATGCGCCCAAGGCCGTCCTTCAAGCGCTGGGCTCCCGGTTTCAGAACGTCTACGCCGAAGGCTATCCCCCGCTGCGGATGACCCGCGATCCCGAGGAGCGGCTGCGGGACGTGGACTGGCAGTTGGCCTTTTACCGGCGCTACGCCGACCGTCGCTTTTACAAGGGCGTGGACTATGTTCACTTTGTCGAGTGTCTAGCCCAGCAGCGGTGTGCTGAAGCCTTCGCCCACGACTCGATCCACCCTGAGCATATCTACGTCAACGTCCAGGCCCTCTCTGGCACGGCGGCTAACCTGGGTGTCTACTGGACGCTGATGGAGCCGGGGGATACGCTGATGGGACTCGATCTCTTCCAGGGAGGCCATTTGTCCCACGGTTCGGAGTTCAACATCTCCGGCCAGCGGTACCGCGTGGTCTCCTACGGCGTGGACCCCAGGACGGAGCGGCTGGATTACGACGCCATCCGCGACTTGGCGCTGGAGCATCGTCCGAAGGTGATCGTCGCCGGGTACACCTCATACTCCTGGGCGCCCGACTGGGAGGCCTTCCGCGTTATCGCCGACGAGGTGGGGGCCTATCTCGTGGCCGACATCGCCCATACCGCAGGGATGGCCGCCACCGGAGTCTATCCCAATCCAGTGGGCATCGCCCACGTGACCACTTTCACCACCCACAAGACCATCTGTGGGCCGCGTGGAGCAGTGATCTTGACCACTGACGAGGAACTGGCCCAGCAGATTGACATGGCCGTCTTTCCAGGTGAGCAGGGCGGTCCTCACGTCAACAAGTTCGCGGCGATGGCGGTAGCCTTCCGCATCGCCCAAACTGAACAGTTCCGCCAACTGCAACACCAGATCGTGGCCAACGCCAAGGCTTTGGCCGATGGACTGATGAAACGTGGCCTGCGGCTAGCCTACGGTGGCACCGATACCCACCTTCTGCTGATTGACCTGAAATCCATCCCCTCGGGCGAGCGCAAGGGTCGCCCCTACCCGGTGTGGGGCGAGCCTGCCGTCCGCATTCTCGATCTGGTCGGGATCGTGGCCAACAAGAACACCATCCCCGGCGACACCGAGACCGCACTGGCGACGGGCGTCCGGCTGGGCACCCCCTGGGTCACCCAGCGCGGCCTGGACGAGGCAGATATGGACACCTTGGCGGGTCTGATTTACGACGTCGTTTCCCACATCAAGCCCTTCGCCTACAACGGTCTCATCGGCACACTGCCGCGTGGCAAGATCGAGTTGGACGTGCTGGAGGAGGTGCGGCGCGGCGTGGCGGAGCTGGCCGCCAAGGCGGGGATTGACTTTGAGTACGAGGAGAGCGGCTATCCTCACTATTCGATCGTCCCCGAAAGGCCGGAGTCGAAAGCCGTCGCGCTGCGGGTCACCGGCTGGCGGGCGCGGCAATTCGTACAGCAGGTCGTCACCGCCAACGTGGCTGAGCTGGCGCCGGGCGAATCGCTTACCACCTATATGCTCGACCGGCACGGTGAGCTGATGGATCAGGTGACCGTGGTACGGGAGGAGCCGGACCGGTGGGGGCGGGACGTCTACCTCATCACTCCGACGCCTCGGAATGCGGTCCGCGTCACCTCCTGGCTGCGGGGCCTGGCCGACGGATACGTACTCTTTGACGAGGAGGACATGTTCCGCAAGGTGGAAGGGCCGGTGGTGGTGGAGGAGGTTGAGGAGCAAGGGCACAAGGGGACGGGGGGACAAGGGGACAAGGAGAGCGGCGTCTCCGCCGCCGATCTGCTTTCCGCTCAGCCGGGGGCTTTTGATCTGACGAAGCCGTATTTCGTTGGGCAGGGGTATCTGAAGGGGTTCGCGCCGCAGGCCGACAAGGAGGAGTGGCGCTGGGAGGAGCCGGAGGCGGAGCTCAAGCGCACGCCGCTTTACGAAATGCACAAAAAGATGGGGGCCAAGCTGGTGCCCTTTGCCGGGTGGGAGATGCCGGTCTGGTACACATCGGTGAGTGACGAACACCGGGCGGTGCGGGAGGCGGCAGGCCTCTTCGACGTGGCCCACATGGGCGTCTTTGAGGTCGAGGGCCCTCATGCCACGGCTTTCCTGGACACGGTCTGCTCCAATTACGTCGCTTGGTTGGAGGATGGCCAATCCTGCTACGGCTATCTGCTCGACCCGCACGCGAACGTCATTGACGATTTCATGGTCTACCGTCGCCGGGCTGACCTGTACCTGTTGGTCGTCAACGCCGCCAACGAGGACAAGGACTGGGATTGGCTGAACGCAGTGAACGAGAGGCGCGTCATCATTGATCGGGAGCGCCCGTGGGTGCAAGTGGAAGCGCCGGCGATCTTGCGCAATTTGAAGGACCCTGCTTCGGGGGAGCGGGAGAAGCGGGACATCGCGCTGCAGGGGCCGGCGTCGCTGCCGACGCTGCAGGCGCTGACCGACGACCTGGAGCTGAAAGCGGCCCTGGCCCACGTCCGTCGCACCGATCTGATCGAGCGCGAGCTGGCCGGTATGCCGTTGGTCATCGCCCGCACCGGCTACACCGGTGAGGAGGTGGGGTATGAGATTATGGTCCACCCCGACAACGCGGTCCGGCTGTGGGAGGCGATCCTTGAGGCGGGTGCGCCTTTCGGCGTGAAGCCGGCGGGGCTGGCAGCCCGCGACTCGACGCGCACCGAGGCGGGGTTGCCGCTCTACGGTCACGAGTTGGCCGGGCCGTTCGACATCTCCCCCATTGAGGCCGGGTTCCCCGGCTACGTCAAGTATCACAAGCCGTTCTTCATCGGCCGGGATGCGCTGCTGGCCCAGGAGGAGAACCGCAGGCGTGAGGTGATCCGCTTCCGGGTCAACCAAAAGGGGGAACGGATGCCACACACAGGCGACCCGGTGGTCAACAAAAAGGGCAAGCAGATCGGCCAGGTCACCAGTTGCTCCATTGATAGCGAGGGCTACTTGCTGGGACTGGCCATCGTCGAAAAGCGGTACAACGTCCCGGAAACTCCTATCGCCATCTTTACCCTGCACGGCCGGCCGCTGGAAGAGGCACTGCTCAAGGGGAGGAAGGTTGCGCTGCCCATCGAAGCGACGGTGCTGACGCGGTTCCCGGAGCGGGAAGGAGGACGGGCAAGAAGGGGAGCGGAGGATTAGGAAATCGGTGATTTTGGATCCGAGATTACAGTCCGCTCCCGCCGGTTGACAATACATCCTTTTGGTAGTATCATATTGGTGTGAACTTGGAGATACTATCTAGGGAGGTGTGAGGATGGCTGTCTACACGCGGCGGGTTCAAGCTGTGCTGAGCGAGGAGCAATATGAGATGCTCTTTCGTCTTTCGAAGGAACAAGGCAAATCTATGAGCGTGCTCATTCGCGAAGCGGTGGAAAAAGTGTACTTGGAGCAGGTGTGCCGGGCGCAGCGGCAGGCAGCGCTTCAGCACCTCCTGTCGCTGGAGGCTCCCGTTGCCGATTGGGAACAAATGGAGGAGGAAATCATCCAAGGAGCCACGGCATGAACGACTCTGTTGCTTTGCTTGACGTGAATGTGCCGATGTATGCCGCGGGTCGTGCCCATCCTTATAAGGATGCATGTGTCTGGGTGATGACAGAAGTGGCCGAAGACCGGCTGGCTGTGGCCATTGATACCGAGAGCGTCCAGGAGATTCTGTACCGCTATGGAGAGCTGGGGCAATGGGAGATAGGTATAACGTTGGCGAACAGCCTGCTTGATCTGGTTCCCGTCGTCTACCCGGTGGGCCTGGACGATGTGCGTTTGAGTATTGATCTCTTTCGGCAGTATGCGCCCCAAGGTGTCAAAGCCCGTGATCTGATCCATGTGGCCGTGATGCAAAACCAAGGCCTGACCAGGATCATCTCCACAGACCGGCACTTTGACCGGATCGAGGGAATTGTGCGTGCAGATCCCCAAGCCCTTTGGTCTCAGGCACAGCCCTCTTAGAAGCACGGGTTCCATCAGCGCAAATGTCGAGGAAGGTTATGGTAGGGGCTTGGGCAAATAGTTCGCCCAGTTCCCACTTGAATCTACAGGAGAGCCAATGAACGACAAACCAGCAGTTTACGTCACCCGCCGCATTCCCGAGGCGGGCCTGCGGATGGTGCGGGAAGCGTGCGATGCCCGCGTCTGGGAGGGGGAACTGCCGCCGCCGAAGGAGGTCATCCTGCGGGAGGTGGCGGACTGTGATGGGCTGCTCTGCCTGGTGACCGACCCCATTGATGCAGAGGTCATCGCCGCCGGGGAGCGGCTGAGGGTGATCAGCCAGTTTGCCGTGGGGGTGGATAACGTTGACGTGGCAGTGGCCACAGCGCGGGGGATTCCCGTCGGGCACACGCCTGGTGTGCTGACCGACGCCACGGCCGACATGACCTTCACTCTGCTGATGGCCGCCGCCCGGCGGGTGTCTGAGGGAATCGAGTATGTGCGGGCCGGCAGGTGGCGCACGTGGAACCCGCTGGCCTTGCTGGGGGCCGAAGTCTGGGGGGCGACGTTGGGCATCGTGGGGCTGGGGCGCATCGGGACGGCGGTCGCCCGCCGCGCCCAGGGTTTTGCGATGGGGGTGTTCTATCACGACCCGGTTCGTAAGTCGGATCTGGAGGCGGAGCTGGGCGTGGAATACGCCGAGTTGGATGCGTTGCTGGCCCAGTCCGATTTTGTGACTCTCCACTGCCCACTGATCCCCGAAACTCGCCACCTCATCGGCGAGCAGGCGCTGAGACGGATGAAGCCTACGGCCATCCTCGTCAACGCCGCCCGTGGGCCGGTGGTGGATACCGACGCACTGGTGCGGGCGCTGCGGGAGGGATGGATCGCGGCGGCGGCGCTGGATGTGACCGATCCGGAGCCTCTGTCCGCCGATCACCCGCTGGCCAATCTGCCCAACTGCACCGTCGTTCCCCATCTTGGCAGCGCAACCATCGCCGCTCGGGAGCGCATGGCGACCAGGGCGGCGGAGAACCTGTTGACGGGGCTACGGGGAGAGAGGCTGCCGTACTGTGTAAATCCGGAGGTGTATGAGTAGAAAGGGACCCCGATTGTGCAATGAGTCGCATCGTCGCTACCGAAAGCCCGGGTCAGGTCCGCCGTCAACATCGTCGCACCATCGCCGAGGCGCTGCGCCGTCTGGCTCAGAAATCACAGTTCGACGGCGAAGCCAAGGACCTGGCTGCCCTTATCGTCTTCTCCCTGCACGGCATCGCTGACACCGTTGAGCAGACCGTCGAGGCCTGGGAGAAGCGGGACTATTGGATGAAGGCCGAGCGCTTTCGCGAGGAGTGGCGCTGGCTGGAGCCGGCCGCCGACGAACTGAGCACGGTCATTTATGAGGGCAGGTGGAATCAGCTTCCGTCCGTCCTGGCCGGCTTGATGCTCCAACTTTGCCGACGTCAAGGTCAGGCAAATGACCCGTAAACCGACGCTGTGGCGGGGTGCGTACGAGAGGTTTATGCAGGAATAGTAAAGCATTGAAGCGTGAAACAGCCCCGGCGATTCCTTCGCTGCCGGGGCTGCTTCGCGTCTTGCACGGCGCTACAGTCGCTCTTCCGCGCCGATGGGCATCATCACCAACCCGCTGATGACTTTCGGGAAAAAGTCGGTAGATTTCTGAGGCATCTTTTCTCCGACAGCGGTGCAGGCCCGCACCTGTTCCATCCGCGTCGGGTTCATCACCAGCGAGAAGTTGGCCTTGCCCGCGTCCACTTCGTCGTAGCCCCTCTGCGGGTCGCGCAGGTACTCGATGTTCGTTTTGGCCTCGACGGCGGCCTTATCAATTCCCAGCACCCGCTCGATGAACAGCTCGTGCAGCACCGCAACGTCGAGCAAACGCCAGTCGGGGGAACGGTCCGGCAGCAGACTGGCGAGCACCGCTGGGTCCCGCAGTGTAAGCACGGCGTAAGAACCGTCGTAGAAGCCGAAGCGGGGATTGAAGGGTTCGGCTTCCGCCAGTGCCGCCTCCAGCGCTGCCCGGTCCGCCACCGGCGTCACCTCAAAGTATTCCTCTGCCTTTTCCAATGCTTCCGCCCCACTCATCCGCCCGTAGGAGTGGATGAGTCGATGGGTGGGGAGGATCACCAGGCCGGGGTCCTCCATACTCACCAGCGTCACCATACGGTAGTTGAAGCTGGCGTTGGGGGGAGCGTCGGGGTGTGCGGCCCGCATCTCGTCCCGGTAATTTAGAGCGGTCTCGTAGCGGTGGTGGCCATCGGCGATGATGAGGTTGCGCCGGGGCGCCATCTCCTCCACCACGGCTTGGATCACCTGCGGATCGGTCACCGGCCAGAACTCCTGCACCACCTCGTGCTCGAACAAATCGCGCACCTCGATGGGCGGCTGCTTTTCGAGGGCCGGCTGCAGCACTTCGTTGATCCCGCCGCCGGGGTAGAGCATAAAGATGTGGCCAAAGTTGACCTGGGTAGCCCGCATCAGATTGAGCCGGTCCACCTTGGGGCCGGAGTGGGTGCGCTCGTGGGGCAGGACGACGCCCTCATCGAAACGGCTCAGTTCGAGCGCAGCGATCAGCCCCTGGCGGGTCTTTTGGCTGCCGTCGGGCAGGGTGGCAGTCTGGTGGAGGACGTAGAGGGCGGGGGATTGCTCTCGCACCAGGATGCCTTTTTGCAGCCAGGACTGATAGTAGTTGCGGGCGCGCGTGTAGACGTTGTTCTCTTCATTGTCGTTCGGCTCCTCTCTGCCCCTGATTATGCGCACGATGGTGTAAGGGCTCTGGTTGTAGTACTTGTCTTGTAGGCCATGCCGCACCCGGTCGTAGGGCTGGCTGATGACGCTGGAGAGGTCAGCAATCTTCTCCGGGTTGTAGCGTACACCTCGGAAAGCTCGGATGGTTGCCATATTCACCTCCTGCTCTTATTTGGCTCTCATCGCTCGACCGCGCGATATCGTGTGCCGTTCCATATCCACAATGAGGCGAAAGTCCTGGAGAACGTGCGTCCCGACGACGGGCTCACACTCGGGCGGACCAATGACAACGTTACCTGCGACCGTTTCCCCGCCAAAATCAAAGAGGCAGAAGCCATATTCCACCGCACGGCGGTTGCCCTTCGACTGTGCTCAGGGCGAGCACCGCGTGCTATGTCTGCGAGGTCGCCCTCCGGCGACTGGACCAGTCTGCTGAGGCGGACTTGGCAGTAGTTGCCCGCGATGCTTCGGCTACGCTCAGCACAGGCTTTCAGTCGCCGGGAAACCGAAGGTGCCATTGTCAAGTTACACCGTGGCACCATTATAGCCGCAAGCAGATAGGGCATCAAGGATCGGTGGAGTGCCTCTCCCGCCGCGCCCCACCCCATTTGCAATCTGGCGATTAGCGATTCGCAAACCCAATCGCAATCCGCGCCACCTCCTCCCCCACCCGTGCCCGCGCCTCCGCCGTTCCCGCGCCGATGTGGGGAGAGCCAATCACCTGCGGCAGTTCCATTAGCCGCCGGCCGCGCTCCTCCTTCTCGTCCTCGTAGACATCCAGCGCCGCGCCAGCCACCTTGCCGCTGACGATAGCATCGTACAGGGCCGCCTCATCAACTACCCCCCCACGGCTGCAGTTGACGATACGCACCCCGTCCTTCATCTTGGCAAACGCTTCCGCGCTGATGAGGTAGTGGGTCTCCGGTGTGTGAGGGATGTGGAGAGAGATGAAGTCGGAACGGCGCAGCAGTTCGTCCAGTTGTACGCCACTCACACACTGGAGGAATTTCTCGATGTAGGGATCAAAGCTCAACACCTCCATCCCCAGCGCGTCCGCTTTCTGCGCCACCAGCGTGCCGATGCGACCGCAACCGATGAGGCCCAGCGTCTTGCCTGCCAGTTCCGTGCCCTTGCTGAACGCTTTCTTCTCCCACTTGCCGCCCTTCATCGAGGCGGTGGCCTGAGGAATCTGGCGCACCAGCGCCAAAAGGTAGCCGATGGTCAATTCGGCCACGGAGTTAGAGGACGCAGTGGGGGTGTTGTGCACCTCGATGCCCTTCGATTGGGCGTACTCCACGTCAATGTTGTCCAACCCAACGCCGCCCCGAATGATCAGTTTCAGATTGATCGCTTTGTCAATCAGGGGCTGGCGTACCTTCGTGCGGCTGCGGACGACCATAGCGTCGTACTCGGGGATGACTTTTTCCAGCTCCTCCGGTGCGATGTCGTCCCGCACGTCCACCTCAATCCCAGCCTTGCGCATCGCCTCGATTGCCGAGGGAGCCGTTGGGTCGCAAACCAGTAGTTTCATCGTTTCCTTCCTTTCACGCAACGCGCAATACACACTACGTGTTGCGTGTTTCGTATTGCGTATTTTCGTATTGCGAAATTACGCGAGTCCGAGAATGTCCTCGATCTGCCCGGTGAGCCACTTGAGGTCGTCTAGCGTCAGGTCGCCCATGTGCGCGATACGGAAGCACTTCTCCTTGAGGTCACCGTAGCCGTTGGAGATCATCGCGCCCCGCTTGCCCAACTCCTCGTTGAGCCCGGCGACGCTGATGCCCCGCGTGTTCTCGATGTTGGTCACGGTGGGCGAGAGGTATCGCTCGTCAGAGTAGAGGGCAAAATAACGGCGGGCCCAATCTTGGATGTAAGCCGCCATCTCCTTGTGCCGCTTCCAACGATTCTCCAGGCCATTAGCCAGAATATCGTCCATCTGCCTGTTGAGCGCCTGGATCAGGCTGACGGCCGGGGTAGCGGGGGTCTGGTGCTTCTCATACTTCTTGTCCATCTGCGCGTAGGCGAAGTAGTAGCCGGGGTTCTCCGTCTGCAACGCTCGCTCCCGCGCCCGGTCGCTCACCGCGCAGACAGTCAGGCCTGGTGGAAGGGCAAAGCACTTCTGCACACCGGCCAGGCATACGTCCAGCCCCCAGGCATCGAACTCAATCTTGGCGCCAGCCATACAACTGACCGCGTCTACCAGGATCAGCACGTCGGGATATTTCTCGCGGACGAGCTCGGCGATCTCTTTGACGGGATTCATCAGGCCGGTGGAGGTTTCGTTCATCACGACTGTGAGCGCGTCGTAGTCCCCTTTGGAGAGTGCCTCATCCATCTGCTCGGGCGTGTTGGCCTGGCCCATCGGCACCTCCACTTTGTCACAGGGGATGCCGTTGGCGACGGTGATCTGGTGCCAGCGCTTGGAGAAGGCCCCACAGATAGCGTTGAGCACGTGCTTGGTGGAGGCCTGGCGGACCGAGCCCTCCATCACGCCGGTGGAGGAGGAGGCGTAGAGGTAAACCCGCTGCTTGGTGTAGAGGAGTTGCTGGAGTTTGGGGGTCACCTCCGCCTGCAGGTCGGCGTATTCCTTCGAGCGATGGCCAAGCATCGGCGCGGCCTGGGCCTGCAGGATTTCGTCCCGCACGTGGGTCGGCCCCGGAATGAAGAGTTTCTTGTACATTGTTAACCTCCTGCTAAATGTGATATGCCGGGCAAAACAAAGGACGCACAGACAATATCGGCTGTGTGTCCTCTGTCTACCAACCTGAGAGATTCCCCCCGATCAACCACCGGGTCTTGCCCCTTCGGTGTCCTAAAGACTCTCCAGAGGTGCCGAGGTGCGTGGTCCTGCGACCTGAGAGTTTCACCGGCGCAATCAGCCCTTCGCACCGGCTTGCCCCTTCGGTGTCCGCACTCGAGCGGTCTCTCCCCCACACCCCATAGCGGAATGATGTGATTTGTTTTTTATTCTACACTACGACTGGGCAAATGTCAACACCTTGACACGCGGGCGCAGGTGAGTACAATTACCAGGCTGGAGGCGACATGACTTCCCACAACGACTTCCTCTTTCGCGGTGACCTGTCCGCCCTCGACCCGGCCGTCGCCCAATTGATTGATCTGGAGAAGGAACGGCAGGCCCGCAAGTTGATCATGATCCCCTCGGAAAGCAGTTCGCCGTGGGCCGTGCGGGAGGCGCTCGGCTCGGCGCTGATGAACATCTACGCCGAGGGTTACCCTAACCCGGAGACTCGCTGGCTGACCGAGGAGGAGATCCTGAACTACGAGCACCATCTGGCTTACTATCGGCGCTACGGCGACCGCCGTTACTACCGGGGGGTGGAGTACGCCGATGTGATCGAATCCCTGGCCCGCCGGAGATGTGCCGAGGCCTTCGCCAGCAAGGCCATCCCTGCTGACCAAATCTACGTCAACGTCCAGCCTCTCTCTGGCGCACCGGCCAACATCGCCGTCCAGCAGGCGCTGCTTAAGCCGGGCGACACTATCATGGGGCTAGCGCTGGCCCACGGTGGCCATCTGACCCACGGCAGCCCGGTCAACCTGTCGGGTAAGCTGTACAACGTCGTCTCGTATCACGTCAACCCGCAGACGGAGCTGCTCGACTACGACGAAGTCGAGGAGTTGGCGCTGGAGCACCGGCCCAAACTGATCATCGCCGGTTACACTTCCTACCCGCGCCTGCCCAACTGGGCCAAGTTCCGCCAGATCGCCGACCGGGTGGGGGCTTATCTTCTGGCCGACATCGCCCACGTGGCCGGCATGGTCATCGCCGGCGCGTTTCCCACCCCCCTGGGATACGCCGATGTTATCACCCTCACCACGCACAAGACACTCTGCGGCCCCAGGGGGGCCTGCATCCTCACCACCGACCCCGGCCTGGCACAAAAGATTGACCACGCCGTCTTCCCCGGCCTCCAGGGCGGCCCACATGTCAACAAATTCGCTGCGATGGCCGTCGCCTTCCACCTGGCGCAGACGGAGCAATTTCGCAGCCTCCAGCACCAAATCGTGGCCAACGCCACAGCCCTGGCCCGCGCGCTGACCACACACGACCTGCGCGTCCCCTGCGGTGGCACCGAGACCCACCTGCTGCTCCTTGATTGCAAGACGATGCAGGGGCGTGACGGCACACCGCTGATGGGCGGCGTCACGGCGGCGGTGCTCGACCTGGTGGGCATCGTCGTCAACAAGAACGCTATCCCTGGCGACGAGGCAGCCGCAACCCCCAGCGGCATCCGCCTGGGCACCCCCTGGGTCACACAGCGCGGCCTGCGGGAGCCGGAGATGGAACAAATCGCCGCCATCATCGCCCGCGCAATGAAGGGTACCGAGCCGGTCGCCTACGCCGGCGTGCGCGGGCCGGTTTACAGGGGCAAGATGGAATTCGACGTGCTGGAGGAATTGCGCGTCGAAGTGGCCGAACTGGCCGAACGGGCCGGCATTGACTTCGCATTTCCCTGCAGCGGCTACCCTCACCACTGCCTGGTGCCGGAACTGCGCCAGCGGGAAGAGCGGTGCGTTCTGATCGAGGTCGAGGGAAACGTGGCTGCCGCCTTCGTCGAACAGATCACGCCGACCGACGTTGATGACCTTGAACAGGGAGAGTGGCAGGCGGTGACGCTGCTGGAGCGAGACGGGCGGGTGATGAGCCCGGCCCTCGTCCAACGGCTTGGCTTCGGCCACAACCGCTACCGGCTGGTGGTGCCGGCCGACCGGGCCCGGCGGGTCATCGCCTGGCTGCGTCACCTCTCCGATGGCTACATCCGCTTCGACGACGCCGACCTGTGGGCCAAGCTGCCGGGGCCGGTCGTCGTGCGTGACCTGGGGCCGGCCGAAGAACACGGATTGGCAGGATTGACAGATTTCTCTCCACCGGTCTCCCACAAACCATACTTCATCGGCCTCTCCGCCCCTGGCTACGCCGATCCTGCCGGCGAGCCACTCCCCGATTTCCTCCCTCCCCCCGTGGGGGAGAGCCGGGGAGAGGGGGGGAGGGGTCAGCGCCGCACCCCTCTCTACGACTGGCACGTGCAGCACGAGGCGAAGATGGCCCCCTTCGCCGGGTGGGAGATGCCGCTGTGGTATACCTCCATCAGCGACGAGCACCGGGCGGTGCGGGGGGCGGCCGGCCTTTTCGACGTCTCCCATATGGGGCTCCTGGAGGCGAGCGGCCCCCACGCCGCCTACTTCCTCAACCTGGTGACCACCAACGACGTGAACAGCCTCCGCCCCGGCGAATCCCAGTACTCGTACCTCCTGTCCCCTGATGGCCGGGTTATGGACGACCTAATGATCTACATGCTCAGCCCCTCCCGCTATCTTCTGGCCGTCAACGCCGCCAACGCGGAGAAGGACTGGGCCTGGCTGCGGGCGGTGAACGACCGGGTGGTGCGGATAGATGGCCTGCGGCCCTGGGTACGGACCAGTTTCCAGGCCGAGCTGCGGAACCTGCACGACCCGCACGAAGACGAGAGTGACACCCGGCTGGCCGACCTGGCCCTCCAGGGACCCCGCTCCCGCGACATCCTGCTCGCCCTCCTCGACGCTGCCCCATCTTCCGGCGGAGTCGCCGAGAACCGGGGACGGCTGCTGGCGTTGAACCGTACTGAGGTGATGGAGGCCCACATCCCATCCGACCGGGCTCCCGGAGGTGTCTTTGACCTGATCGTCGCCCGCACCGGTTACACCGGCGAGCGGATGGGGTTCGAGATCTTCGTCCATCCCGACGTGATGGGCGTGCTGTGGGAGCAGCTGCTGGAGGTCGGCGCTCCTTTCGGGCTCCGGCCTGTGGGCCTGGGAGCCCGCGATAGCCTGCGCATCGAGGCCGGGCTGCCGCTCTACGGTCACGAACTGGCAGGGCCGCTGGACTTACGCCCCGACGACGCGGGCTTCGCCGGCTACGTCAAGCTACACAAGCCCTTCTTCGTCGGGCGGCGGGCCTATGTAGAGCATGCCCAGCCCTTCGGCGAGCTCAGGACACAGCAGCGCAAGATGACCGTGGTCCGCTTCCGCATCGCGGAAAAGGGGATGCGCGTCCCCAGGCTGGAGGACGTCGTGACCGACAGCCGTGGGCGGGTCATCGGCGAGGTGACCTCGTGCGCGATGGACACGGAGGGCTACCTGGTGGGCATGGCATACATTGATCAACGCTACGCCAAAGAAGGGGAGGAAATCGGCGTCTTCCCGCACCCTACTCGCGAGGATTGGGACAAACCTTATGAGGAATTGAAGGTGGGCGACCGGCTGGTGATGCACAGCGAGGCGAAGGTCATTCGCCGGTTCCCCCGCAGGTGGTAGCGCCAGCTGCTTGCCCAAACACAGGCACAATAGCAATGGTAACGGCTGCCTGTCTACTCGTTCGCCGTCGCTTCCAGCAGCGATTCCGCTCGTGCCAGCAACCGGGCCGCGCGGGGCTTGCGCGGGTCTATCAAGAGCACCATGGCCAGTAGATCGGATGCCTCCTGATAGTCGCCTCGATTCAGTGCCTCTTCGGCTGCCGCCATCTGTTGGTCGAGCAAGCCAACCTGCCACTCGACCAGATCGTCGGCCATCTCGACCAACCAGTGCTCCGCCGACCATTCGTTCAAGCCTGGGCTCAACAGTGGGTACCGATCGCCCCTGACCGACAAGAAGGCCGCCGGTGGCTCGTCGGGAAAGCCAGGCCCGCAAGCCACATAGAAAACTATATCTTGGTGCTCGTGTTCCGGCATCAGCCGGAATACCACTTTCCCATCAGGAGCCAGTGACGGTTCGACACGATACTTCTCCACCAATCGCTCGTGCTCTTGCTCCAGTCGGCTGGCGACCTCAGGCGATTTATACCAGTCGGTGGGAGCAGGAGGTGAGGCAGGCAAACCTGTCGGGCTGGCCTGCGTTAGGGGCGATTCCGTTGTCTTTAACAGCGCCGGTGCCCGTGCCAGCAAACGGAGCGCTTGAGGCTTGCGCGGGTCTATCAAGAGCACCATGGCCAGCAAATCAGATGCCTTCTGATAGTCACCTCGATGCAGCGCCTGTTCCGCCGTTGCGATCTGTTGATCGAGCAAACCGACCTGCCACTCGACCAGATCATCGGCTACGTCGACCAATCGTTGCTCCGCTGACCACTCATTCAAGCCCGGGCTCAACAGCGGGTACCGATCACCCCTGACCGACAGGAAGGCCGTCGGTGGTTTCTCGGGGAAGCCGGGCCTGCAAACCATATAGAAGACCATATCCTCGTGCTCGTGTTTCGGCATCAGCCGGAATACCACTTTCCCATCGGGGGCTATTGCCGATTCGACACGGTACCTTTGCGCCAGCCGCTCGCGCTCAAGCTCCAGTCGTCGGACGACGTCGGGCGACTTGTACCAGTCGGTGAGGTCTGGAGGTGGCGTGGGCTGGCGTGTCGGACTGGCCTGGGCTGGAGTTGGGGGCGATTCCGTCGTCAATCTCAGCACTGTCGGCGCTGGCAACTGCCCACGAGCTGAGTGGTGCAGGTTAAAAGACAAGGCATACGTGTTCAACTCGCCGGCGTAGAGACAGATCACCAGGCAGACCAGGTCTTTGAAAGCATAATCGGGATCTTCCAGCACAGACTGCGCCTGCACCCATTCCTTATCGGTCAGTTCCCCGGTGGGCGTGTGGTGGACGTACCAGACGCCACAGTAATCGGCCTCGGGGGCTAGCTTGCGGGCCTCTTCCAGTTGCTGCGACGTGCGCGACTGGTCGAGGCAGAAGTCCTTCTGGCCAAAGCCAACTTCGGGGCGCGGGCGGACCGAACCGACTATCAAACGACGGCGCTCGTCCAACGGGTAGCCAAAGAGGAGGCCACCCATAATGTCGCCGCCGATGCCAGCTCGCTCCGCCTCGGCTTCCAAGGCAGCCTTGGCTTTAGGCGTGATGAGGACAGTGGGGAGTTCTGCAGCCATCATTTCGTGTGCCCTCTCCCGGATGAGGGGGGCTTGGCGCGGTTTTATACATTATACGACGCCCAGCGGGAAAGGGCAATCGAGGCGGATAAAACTGTGCCTGTGAGGGTGTCTCACAGGCACAGCAGGGATCGTAACGTCTATACGTATCTACTCGCTCACTGTCACCTCCAGCGGCGGTTGCGTCGTCAGATCGCCGGGGTTGTAGTAGTCGTAGGCGCTGGAGGGGGGCGTCTGCGCCCGCATCGGGAAGCGCGCCCGCAGCCGGTAGCTGAAGGCCAGCGGCGACGCGGACGAAAAGTCCTCCAGGTAGATGATGATCTGCCGTCCGGTCAGCTCGTAGCGGGCGATGCTCCCCTGCTCTACCAGCCGGCTCAAGTCCTCGGTCAGCACGCTGAATCCGGGCGGCACCCCCAGGTCAATCAGCGCCATCTTGACCACGCCCTCTTTGTTTAGTCTCACCCCCACTTCCACCGTCACCTCGTCGTTGACAGCGAGTTGGGTGCGGTCGTAATTCAGGTCAATGCTGATCAGCTCCTCCATCTCCGGCGTGGGGGGCACCTGATCCCAGGGCAGGTAGTAGCGGGTGGCGACCTGGTACATTAGATTGCTTTGTCCTGAGCTTGTCGAAGGGCCACCACCCTCCAGCCCGATCTGCACTCGATTGACGCCACTGGGCGAGAAGCCGTGGTCGAAGGTGACCAGGTGCACCACGTCGGCGTTGGTTTCATCAATGACGATCTCCTGTGTCAGTTCGTTGTTCAGGCTGATGCGGATCGTGGCCGGGCCTTCGGCCTCTCCAGCCTGCTCGGTCGCCAGCAAGAGCGCCTTGAGGGAGAGGATGGTGGCCTGGGTCGTCCGCCAGGTGCCCCAGGAATCCTTCCCCTGGATGAGATAGGCCAGCGCGCCGCTGACCGCGTCGGGGTGGGCGTGGCCGTGCATCAGGGCGATGGCGGCCAGCGCCGTCGTCTCCAGGCTGCCGGTCTGGCCAGTACCGCCCATAAACGAGGCCGCCCCCGTCTGCCAGTAGACGATGTCGTCCTCTTCCACGCGCATCTCGTACAGCCGGTCGAGCACAGCCTGGGTCATCGCGTCGTCGGGGTCGTAGACCGCCAGCGCATTGGCGACCAGCGCCAGGCTGTAGGCATCTTCTTGCTGCAGGGCAAACTCGCGGATGTAAGCGATAGCCCGTCCCACTTCCGACGTGTCCTCGTAGCCGGCTTCGATCAGCGCCCAGGCGATGTAGGCGGTGGTGGGCACCTTCGAGTCAATCTGCCAGTGCTCCGAGTAGCCCTGGTCGCTCCAGGTGCCGTCGGGCCCCTGCTGGGCCAGCAGCCACTGCGCCGTCCGCTCGATGAGCGCCTCGTCCACCGGATAGACCTTGGCCATATCGGTGAACTCCATCAGCCCGTAGGCGGTGAGGAAGACGTTGGCCGGGGCGTCGCCGAAGAGGGAGAAGCCGCCGCCCGAAACCTCAAAGGTCAGCAAGCGCTGGTAGCCGGTACCGACGTATTTCTCGGCCTGCATCTGTACCTCAGGATTGGCGTTGCCGGTGGTCTGCATGTAGTCGAGAATCAGAACATTCGGGTACGTCGCCGACGTACTTTGCTCGAATCAGCCGTGGGGCAGTCGCAGGATTTTCTCCAACCCCTCGACTGCCTGGGCCATCACGCCGGGGTAGATTTTGACCTCGACGTAGGGTGTCTCCGGCACGGCCTCCGGCGGGATAGTGATGACGATTTCCTTGCTCTCGCGCAGCCAGTCGCTCTCGGCCAGGCGGAACTCTTTGCCATCGGGCACCACGTTCACCTGGCGGCGGATGGCGTCGCTCATATCTTTGCCCCAGGCGGTGACCTGGAAGCCCTGCCGGCCAAACTTGACGACGCGGATGGGGAAGTAGATCACTTCGATGTCGTTGGACGCGATGGTCAGCGTTTGCTCCGCTTCGCCCAGCAGCTCGAACCAGTCCTCCGGCTCGACCACCAGCCGCACCTCCTGGCTCTCCGGCAGGTAGTTGAAGACGCCGACGGGGATGCTGATCTCGTCCCCCTGGGTCAGCGCGACGGGGAGGTCAATGTCCACGAAGAAGTCCTGGAAGACGCGCACGCCACGGGTGGTGAAGCCGAGCCGCCCATCCTGGGAGGAGGCCAGCGCGGTCAGCCGCCAGGTGGTGATGGAATCGGCCATCGGAATCTCCAGTGAGACGAAGCCGCTCCCGTCGGTGAGGACCTCCGGGGCCCAGTAGAGGGTTTCCGGGAAGTATTGGCGCAGGCGGGGGGCCTCGGCCCCGGCCGCTTGTTCGTCAGCGGCGTCCGCTCGCGGGGCTTCTTCTGCCTCCCCCGGCACTGCTGTGGGGACTGGGAGCGCCTCAAGCATCGGCGGTTCCAGGCCGAACTGCCTATCTAGTGGCGGCGGAGCCATCGCGCCCATCGGCACGCCTTTTGCAGCGAAGAAGAACAGAGGGATCGCCAGCAGGATCGCTATCGCCGGCAGTGTCGAGATCGCGCCCAACCCGGTGGCCAGTGCTCCGGCGAAGCGACGCTCCTGCACCCAACGGGCCTGCCCAAAGAGCAGATACGCGCCGGGGACGAGCAGGTAGGCCAGGAGTCCCAAGATGATCAGCGCCTCGGTTGGCGCGGCCCCCCGCTCCGAAGCCAGAATCAGCAGGAATAGGAATGCGCCCCAGGCCAAGGTCAGCAGCGTGAGGAACCTGGCCGCCGGGTCGCGCTTGGCCCAGGCGTAGCCGACGAAGGTCAACAGCCCCAGGCCCAGGAGGATGGCCAGCGGGATGAGCGTCGCTTCCGATAAGAGGAAGGCCGTGGTCAGCAGCCCACAGGCCAGGATTCCCCCGACCACTAGGAGGATGGCGGAAACAACGGCCAGTCGCTTGAGTGAGCGCTTCACGATCCCTGACCGCCACAGGGCGACCAACACCACCGCCCACAGTAACAACGGGATGAGGACCAGCCCGAGGGCGGATGTCTGGCCGATGCGCTCGAAGCCCTTTTCCTGCGCCACGAGGACAGCGGTCATTTTCTCCTGGCGCGAGTTGATGGGGCTGAGGGCCGCCACGACCGGCGCGTCGGCCCAGGTGGCCTTGGCTGCGTCATCTTGTGCCAGCCGGATCGGCTCCTCGTCCGGCGGGATGGAGGCCGGCAGTTCAAATCCCTTGATCTGGTAGAACGGCTCCAGCAACTCCTGCTCCAGCAGGAAGTAGAGCTTGGCGAAGCCGGGGTCCTGCCGCTGCAGGGCGAAGACCGATTCGTCCACGATCGCCAGCCCCAGCGCCGTCTGCACGGGCGTGGAGTCCTGTGCGTCTGTCGTTTGGAAATCAATGGCTGCCGTCTCGCCCGGCAGGTAGGTCTCCTGGTCGGCGGTGATGGCGATGGCGATGTCGTTAGGCTCGTCCACGACCACGACCCGCGTGTCGCGCACGATGGTGCCATCGAGCAGCACTTTGTAGGCGTGCAGTTCCAGCGTGCCGTAAAGGTCGGGGCTCACGTCCACGGCGAACTCCGCCTGGCCTTCTTGCACGCGGGTCGAGCGGGTGGAGAGCGTCTGGCCGTCCTTGACGATGTCCAGGTAGATCGAGCCGGACTCGACCGGCGTGAAGGCCACCAGGCTCATCGTCTCACCGACGACGTAGCCGGCCCGGTCGGCCCGCAGGAGTACGCTATCGGCTCCATACTCGGTCTCGAACGATACCTGCCGCTCCGCCGAGAGGCCGGTCTCGTCCCAGGCGGAGATGTCGAGGAGGTAGCCGGTCCCCGGTTGTGGCGTGAAGGTGAACTCGGTCAGGCCGAACTCGCCGGAGGTCAGTTCGGCCGGCTCCCCGCCGTTGACACGGACTTGCAGCGAGGCGGGCGCGGGGCGACCGTCGGGGTAGGAGGTGAGGACGTAGACCACGTTCTCGACGCCTGGCTTGAGCACGCCGCTCTCGGCCACAGCTTCGATGACCAGCGGTTGAGCGGCGATAGGTAGCACCTGACTGACCTGCTCGGCGTGGTCGGTCTGATCAATGACGGTCACCTCCAGCGCAAACTGCGCTTGCCACGACTCCAACCCCGATCCGGCGAAGTATTCCGGCAGGTCGAAGCCGAACTCGTAGCTGCCGTGCTCGTCGGTCTGGCCCTGCAGGTCCACCACCACGGTGCGCTCCACGTCCCACACGCTGCCGACGATCTGCACCTCTCCCTCGGCCACGGGCTTGCCGAAGAAATAGTCGGCCTGCACCACCCCCTCCACCCGCTGGCCCGGCAGGTAGAAGGAGCGGTCGGTGGAGATCTCGACGCCGAACTTGGGCAGGACGTAGGGGCGCACCTCCACCGTCTTCTCGGAGCTGGTGTCGCCGATGGAGACGGAGAGCTTGTAGTTCCCCTGGTTGACCAGGTCGGCCAACTGGAAGTCGGCGGCGGCGACGCCGAAGTCGGAGGCGGTCACACTCTCGCGGTAGACCTTGTTGCCCCTGGGGTCCTCCACCAAAAAGCTCACCGTCGCGCCACTGGCGGGGGTCAGGTCGAGGGTGCTGAGGGCCAGCGCGCGCATGTGGATGACCTGGCCCGGCTGGTAGAGGGGCTTGTCGCTGGTGAGGAGCAGCCGATACTCGCGCTCGACGGTCACCGGCTGTTCCACCCGGTCGCGCCCCACCGCCGACTGGGTCTCGACGACGAGTTGCGCCTCAGTGGGCGCGTCGGCGGGGACGTGGAAGCTGACCGGCAGGCTGCCGCTCTCGTCGGTCTGTCCCTCGAAGAGCGTGGTGGCCCGGCCTCCGGTAGCCGGTTTGAGGCTGACTTTGACCTGCGCTCCGGCGATGGGCTGGCCCGCGCCGAAGTCCTGCACCACGACGCGCACCGCCCCATCGCTGCCGGGAGCGAAGCGGGTCGGCCCGACCACGATGGTCTGCTGGTCGTCCACGCGCTGCGGCAGGGTGTCAATCCATCGCAACGCTGCGAATCCGGCGACGACGGACAGGATGATAAGCAGATGGAGCGCGGTGGCGAGCAGGTGCTTGCTTCTGCGAACAGGGGGTTGGGTATTCATGACGTTCCTCCTTTGGTGTAGGCGAGAGTCTTTGACAGCGTGCGGTGATCACTCCTATGGGTTACATGCAGATGGCGGGAAGAAAGTTCATACGAGTCAGGGATTGGGGATTAGATTGGCGCTACTCACAAGACGCCGTGGGCCAAATAAAGGTTCCCGTGGATATTGCAGAGCTCGACGTAGGTCGGATTTGCTATCCGACCGATGGCGGTTGGCAAAACCGCCCTACGAAATCCCGTTTCATGTCTCGGTTGCACTTTTGCGCTCCATATGATACACTCTAAACCACTGCGGCGCAATCTCAGCTCAAACGGCCGTATGGGTGTGCGGTTATGTAGAATGAAGGAGGTGGAATGATGAAGGGCATCCCGTGGATTTCAGTAGCGGCAGCGGTATTGGTCTTGGTTGTGCTGGCGTGTGGTCCCGGTGGAGAGACGCCGACCGGTGTGGTGCAGCCACCTACAGAAGTGCAACCAACTGTGGAGCAGCCTACGCTGATGCCGACGAACACGCCTAAGCCGACGCCTGAGCCTGAAGGAGCGACGTTCGAGATCACCAACGACTCGGGATGGGACGTGTGGTACGTTTATATATCGCCCGCCGATGCTGACGAGTGGGGTGACGATTGGCTGGGGGGCAACGTGATTGGCGACGGCGAGACGTACACCATCGTGGGCATCCCCGAAGGCGTCTACGACATCAAGGCCGAAGACGCGGAGCATGAAGTGATCGAAGTCGTGTGGAAGGCGGACGTGGAAGGCAATGTGGCCTGGACGATCACCGGTCTGGCCTCGTTCGAGATCGTCAACGAGTCCGACGACATGATCTCCTATCTGTACATCACGCCATCCGACAGCGCTACCTGGGGTGACGATTGGCTGGGCGACGACGTGATCAAGGTCGGTGCCAGCTATGTCGTGACCGGCATACCGCGTGGCACATACGACATCAAGGCCGCAGACGAAGATGACGACAGCATTGAAACGATCTACAACATCGGTCTCCCCGACAAGAGTAGCTGGACGGTGGTGGGCATGACTCCCCTGCCGAGCAACGCGGTGTTGCGCTTCGAGGACCAGTTCGAGGACAATCGCAACGACTGGGGGGGCAGCGAGACCGAGAACGCCCTCTATATGACCCCGGCCGAGGGCGAGTATTGCATCCTGATCAAGAGCGACAACATGACGGCCTGGGAGTGGTACGAACCTTTCCGCACGGATGAGTTCGTGGCAGAGGTGGCCTGTCGCGTCGAGGGCACCGAGGACGCCACTTGTGGGCTGGGCTTTGGCCCGGACGGGGACAATATCTACTGGTACGAAGTCTCCCCGTCCGATCAGACGTTTGCTCTCTTCCTGTTGGAAGACGATGAGTGGCAGGACAACCTGGTTGACTGGTCCGTGTCTAGGAACATCAGCCCGACCGGGGCGAACTATCTGAGCATGGAGCGGGTCGAGGGGGTTGTGTCCCTGTACGTCAACGGGGTGCTGGTGGGCCGGGTGGAAAGCGATCGCTTCCCGGAGGGGCGTATCGGGATCGGTGGGTCCACGTACGAGGAGCCTAACGCGACCGTCTGCCTGGACAACCTGCGCGTGTGGCGGCTTGAGTAGTCACGGGGCGTAATCATAGGTCGGATTTGCCTATCCGACCACGGTGGCGGTTGGCAAAACCGCCCTACTCCTGAGCCGCGTCGAAGGGTCATGCCCCGGCGGGCTTACCGTTGGGGCGCGGACAAACACGGGTCCTTCGGCTCCGCCCTTCGGCGCTGCCTGTCCCGAGCGAAGTCGAGGGGCTCAGGACAGGCTGTGCACACGGATTTTCGTAAGACTGTAGCCGTGAAATCCGTGTTCATCCGTGTCCAATTCGAGAAGGAGGTTAGCCGTGCAGACGACGCTCAACATATCTCAGGCTGAGTTCCAATCCCGGAGCGAGAGGTTGCTGGAGCATCTGCAGGACGAGAAGCTCTCCGGGGTGGTCTTGTTCGACAATTACTACGTTCTCTACTACACTGGCTTCGCCTTCATCCCCACCGAGCGCCCCATCGCTTTCGTGATGAACGAGCGGGGCGAGAAGGCGCTGTTCGTCCCCAGGCTGGAGGTGGAGCACGCCCAGGCCAACGCGCTGATTGGCCGGGTGGATCACTACCTTGAGTACCCCTACGACCCACACCCGATGGAGATTCTCAAGAAAACCCTCACCGAGATGGGGGTTGGCGGCACGTTTGGCGTGGACACGGACGGCTATCCGTGGATCCTGGGCTATCGCGGCCCCAGCCTGAGCGAGTTGACCGGGAGTCAGGTCAGGCGAGTGACGGCTTTCGTCGAGGATCAGATGATGATCAAGAGCCAGGCCGAACTGGCACTGATCCGTGAGAGCGTCAAATGGGGCCACCTGGCCCACACGCTGCTCCAGCGATACACGCGGGTCGGCGCGAGTGAGACCGAGGTGAGCGCGCGAGCGAGCATGGAGGCGAACCTGGCGATGTTGGACGCCATCGGCCCTATCTACCGGGCGCAGAGCCCCTTCGACCGAGGGGCCAGCGCGGGTTACCGGGGGCAGATCGGGCGCGGCGGCGCCATTCCCCACGCGATGGCCAGCAACATCACGTTCCAGCCCGGCGACGTGCTGGTGAGCGGGGCCGGCGCGCCGGTGTGGGGTTACCACTCCGAGCTGGAGCGGACGATGATTATCGGGCCGGCCAGCGACGAACAGAACCGCTTCTTCGACCACATGGTCGCCCTGCAGGATACGGCCCTGGCCGCGATGAAACCTGGCCGCGCTTGTGCCGACGTGGGCCGGGCCGTCCGTGCCTACTACGAAGAGCACGACCTGATGGACTATTGGAAGCACCACTCGGGCCACTGCATCGGTCTGCGCTACCATGAAGGCCCTTTCCTGGACGTGGGCGATCAGACCGAGCTTCGGCCTGGCATGGTATTCACCGTTGAGCCTGGTCTGTACGTCCCCGAACTGGGCGGCTTCCGCCATTCGGACACCGTCGTCGTCACTGAGGACGGGATCGAGGTGTTGACGTACTACCCCCGTGATCTGGAGAGTTTGACGTTGCCGGAGACCCTTTCATTCAGGTAAAGTGGGAATTTACGCTAACGCTCGCGACGCGCTTGACAATCCTCGATAGTTGAGATAGAATATTAACGCGCCGAGATAGCTCAGCCTGGTAGAGCACCTGACTGAAAATCAGGGAGTCGTCGGTTCAAATCCGACTCTCGGCACCACGAAAACCCGCTCAAGAAGCGGGTTTTTGCTGTTTCGGCCTATGGATGGGTCGAAATCGGCCTGCTTTTCGTGCCCTTACCTTTGCGAAACAAGAGCCTGACACGACGAGTCAGGCACTCGTTTTTCACGTGTCAGGCTCTTGGATTTCGTGTCGGCAGGTTTTACACTTGTGTCGGCTTGTGTTGGCAACCCATTCCATCCATCGGAATCTGACGGGTGGAATTGGGCCTTTTCATTTGTCGAAAGCTCGCATGGATGAGTCAAGTAGCCAGCACAACCCCTCACCTGCCTCGCCGAAGGCAGTGGCGGGCAGTACGGCTATACTGGCTTTTCCAAGTTATCCGCTCCACTAATCCGCCGAGCCAAAAATCACATCTACTATCCTGCTCTCTTTCGCTTCTTGTAGGCCTTGACGTAGCGCATACCATCTTTATCGCGTCCCAGGAGCAAGTCAGTAGCCAGGATGGCCGAGCGGACTTTGGCCGCGTTCACGATAGGCGCGTTCACGCCGTTCTGGATCGCCAGAGTCAGAAAAGCCCAGTTGATTACCTCCCGCTCTGGCAGGCCAAAGGAGACATTGCTGGCCCCCAGCGTCATATTGAGACCCAACTCCTCGCGCACCATTTTGATCGCCTCTAGCGTAACCACCCCCGCTTTCGAATCGACGCCCACTGTCAGCGCCATGCAGTCCACGACAATGTCTTCGGGCGGGATACCCAGCGGTTCCGCCCGCTCGACGATCTTGCGGGCCACCGCCAGCCGCTTTTCGGCGCTGGTGGGGATGCCGTCGTCGTCCATCGCCAGGCCGATGACGGCCGTCTTGTACTCGGCCGCCAACGGCAGCACGCTCTCCAGCCGTTCTTCTTCTCCATTAACGGAATTGATGAGCGGCTTGCCCTCTGGCGCCATCTCCTGGTGAACGGCCAACGCCGCGCGCAGCGCTTCCAGATTGGCCGTATCAATGCACACCGGCGCGTCAACCGTCTCCATTACCGCACGAACTGCCTGGGGCAGCAATTCCACCTCGTCCACACCGGCTGCGCCAACGTTGACGTCCAAGATGTCCGCGCCCGCCTCGACCTGGGCCAGGGCCTCTTGGCGGACGAGTTCCAGATCGCCTCCGGCCAGGGCAGCGGCCAAGCGCTTTTTGCCTGTGGGGTTGATTCGCTCCCCGATGAGCACGGTTGGCTTTTCGGGACTGATGACTAGCTGTTTCTTTGCACTTTTTAGAATCGTTTCCATGGTAACTCCTCGAGTTTTGTACAAAAATCGAAATAGTCTGTCTTGGTAGTGCGACGTTGCGTGCAGGGGCCGAAAGGTTCGTCGTCGGTACCCTGTGAGTGATCGTACTCGCCCGCGCTCTGGCTGCGCTCCTGGTCGGTTTTGCTACAATGTTGGCCGACGCTTAGATCCAAGTACGCCCCTAGAGGTCACTCAATAGTCTCACAACCAACGTATGTTTCGCCGCCGGAGCACCAGTCGTTATTCGCTCCACCGTCAAGGAGGTCGGTGTGGTTGCCACCTATGAGGGTGTCGTTGCCGGCCTCGCCATAGACGAAGTCTTCGCCGCTGCCAGCGTTAATGCAGTCGTTGCCGTCGCCGCCATAGATGGTGTCGTCGCCACTGCCACCTTTCCACAAATAGTTGGCGCCAGCTGATGCTAGTTGGCCAAACATTGCCAGGTGGTTAATTAGGGGTTCAGCCGCTGCTGTTTGTAGTTCACACCCGACCCCTGAGGCTGGGGAAGACCCGACCCCGCCAAAGATGATGTCGTTGCCGTCGCCACCATAGATGGTGTCGTCTTTGGAGCCACCATCAATGGCGTCGTCGCCGCCGTTGCCATAGATCAAGTCGCCTCTGCCGCCACCAGCGATAAAGTCGTCAAATTCGCTACCATAGATGGTGTCGTTGCCGTTGTCAGCATAGATGTCGTGTCTCGTGGGAGAGCTGCTGCAGTCGATGACGTCGGCGCTTTTAGTTCCTTCTATCACTGTGGGATCACCAGGTACCGGGACTCCATTGAGTGTACACCCACCGCTTTGAGCACTGCTGCTGAGCGGGATGATGGCCATTAAGGCCAAAGCCAATAGAGTAACCAAAGTTTTCGTACTTGTGTTCATAATTCTCCTTTCCGCTAGGCTAACATAGATTAACGTTTGTAGTCTTTCGACCCCTGCGCATGACGTCGCACTACCAAGGCAGACTATCCAATGTCCAGAGGAATGGACTACATTTTTACATGGTTACGACTTTTCTAAACTTGACAAAACATTCCCAATCCGCTCCAAAGCGTCCTTGATATTCTCTAAAGAATTGGCATACACAATTCGCAGATAGCCCTCCCCATATTTGCCGAAAGACGCGCCTGGCAACAGGGCTACATTGGCCTTTTCAAGGATCAGGTTTGCCATTTGATCTGATGAGAGATTGAAGGCTTTGATGTTGGGGAAAGCGTAAAATGCGCCCATGGGTTTACGGCAGCTTACCCCAGGGATGGAGTTCAACCCGGAGATTAAGACATCGCGGCGTTGCTGATAGGCGGTTACCATTTCGTCCACCCAGCCCTGCGGCCCGGTGATGGCCTCATGACCTGCATATTGGGTAAAATGCGCTGTACAACCAACAGAGTGTGTAAGTAACAGGTTGATGCGCTCTGCAAGCAGCGGTGGCATAATACCGAAACCCAGGCGCCAGCCTGTCATGGCGTAGGTTTTCGAGAATCCGTCAACAATAACGGTTCGTTTGAGCATATCTGGCAGGGCAGCAATACTGGGAACATCCAGGCCGTCAAATGCAATGCGCATATAGATTTCGTCTGATAGTACCCAGCAATCGTATTTCTGGGCAGCATTCGCAATATGCTTCAAATCATCCCAGCTCATCACACCGCCGGTGGGATTCCCCGGAGAATTTATGATAATAAGCCTGGTTTTTTCATTTATGAGGTTATCGAACGCGTCCAAATCGAAGGAGAAATCATTCTCTTCGACCAACGGAACCGGAACAGGGATGCCACCTGCCACGCGAATCATGGCCTCATAGGTAGGGAAACCTGGATCAGGGTAGATGACCTCATCTCCAACATCGATCAACGCCAGAGTCGGAAAAAAAAGATTAGGTTTCGCCCCAGGGCTGATCACCACTTGAGCCGGATCAATGGTTATGCCGCGCCGTCTCCCTGCATCTTTTGCGATGGCCTCACGCAATTCTTTGATGCCACGCGGCGGATTGTAGCGCGTTTTTCCATCAGCTATGGCCTGCGTGGCGGCGGAACAGATATGCGGCGCTGTTGAAAAGTCAGGTTCGCCGATCTCCAGGTGGATGATGTCGCGCCCAGTAGCTTCCAATTCCTGGGCGCGCGCCAGTACCTGGTACGCCCCCTCTGCCTTTAGGTGAATCACTCGATTTGCAAAGGGCATAAATTATTCTCCCAGATCTCTGATTAGCTCATCGTATTCTTTGTCTTTGATGCCAAAGTAGTGCTCTTTTAAAGTAGGCAAGTTAACTTTTTTTTCGTTCAGTCATCATAGTCTCCTGTATTTATTATTGAAGCCAGAACCCCTCTGGAAACGGATCCTCGCTATCCAGCACAAACTGGTGAAACCCCGTGATATACGCGCTCCCTGTGACCTTGGGGATTACAGCGGGGTAGACTTTTGAACCGCTGCCAACCCGCGTCTCGCCCACCACCTGGCCCGTGAAACGTGTCCCAATGATGCTCTCTGTCACAAATAGTTCGCCTGGGCTTAGTTGACCCCGCGCATATCGCAGCGCAACTTCCGCACAGGCGCCAGTGCCACACGGAGACCGGTCCACCATATAGTCGCCCAAGATCACCACGTTCCGACTGTCTGCCCCATCACTGCCTGGCTCCACGTAAAACCGCAAGTCGATGATCTTGTCAATGTGTGGCAACTCGGGGTGCCGGACTGGGACTTGCTCATTGGCTGCCGCCAGGATGCGCATGCCCAGATCAGCCAGTCGCGCGGCATTGTCCGGGATAAGCTCGATCTCCAACTGACGGGCATGAACGAGGACGAAGAAGAGCCCTCCAAAGACCACGTCCACGACAACGGCACCCAGCCCCGGTACCTTGAGGGTGACATCGGAGCGATAGACAAAAGACGGAACATTGATGAAGGAAACCGACAAGACCCGCCGATCCTCGATCTGTGCATGGGCACGAACAGGGCCAGAAGGAGTGTCGAGCGTTATGGGGGTCTCTGGCTCGACCATTTCGAACATCCCTGTTTCGAGCAAGGTGGTCACTGTGCCAATAACAGCATGACCGCACATGGGCTCGTAGCCCTTGTTGTCCATAAACAGCACGCCGATATCGGCAGTCGGGGAGCACGGTGGCACCAGAATCGCCCCGAACATGTCCTTGTGACCGCGAGGCTCCAACAGCAGCAAACCCGGCAACCAGGATAGGTGCTCCTCAGCGTAAGCCAGCTTCTCGGCCATTGTCTGTCCAGGGATGGGTGGCAGGCCGCTCATTACCAAACGGGTGCATTCGCCAGCGGTGTGTGAATCAATTGTCGAGATATATTTTGAGAATCTTACCATAACTTCTTCACTTCCAGGTCATCCATAGCTATTTGTCTACCAAACTCTATCTCTCCATGGCCTGCCATTGCCACCCATTTCCCTTCGCTGTTACCCATCCAAGCGCCGGGAAAGGCAGGTGAGAGCCAAAGACCAGCGCATTTTCGTCAGCCGCCCGTTTGAGTAGTTGCCGCCGGGTGGTGACCACCTCGTCAGGCGCCCGAGTTCTATCCCAGGAACAAAGCAATTCCGGGTAGGCGATGTGGAGCAGATGGTGGACAGCGTCGCCGACGTGGAGCAGCGTTTCGCCTGCCGAGGTGATGCGCAATGCGCTATGGCCGGCGCTGTGCCCACGCCCAAAAATGGCTTGAAAGCCGGGTAGGAATTCCGTATCGAGCGCGGCCGGTTCGACACGCTCTTTGATGACCGGGACGACGTAGCGGATGAAATACTCCGGGGCGTTTTCGTTTTCCGCCAGCGCCTTTTCCGCCGACCACAGGTCCCACATATTTTGCCACATCACAATGCGTGCATTGGGATAGTCTAGTCTGCCTTTTTCGTCTGCCAGGCCACTGACGTGATCGCCGTCGGCATGAGTCAGGTAGATCAGGTCTATGTCACCGGGCGCGATTCCGGCGGCTTGCAACTGTTCTGGGAGTGCGCCATCACGAATTCCGGCATCAACCAGGATGGTGTGTTCACTAGTTTTAACCAGGAGCACGTTATAGTCTAACGTCACCTGATCGCCCCGAATACCTTGTGAGGCAAGAAGCTGGGCTAATTGTTCGGCAGACAGATTGCTTGCCAAGTCGTCATAGCCGTATTCTTGCCGGTAATCGTTGAACACCAGGCACTCGAAAGCGCCCAAGGTGAAGCGGTTTGGTTTGTCATACATGGGTCTGGAATACCATCAAACCTCAAAGTCCAAATATCGCAAACTCGTCGCCACATTCCGCGGCGCGACCGCGACATAGCGGCCCATATTTGTCATACTGGCGTCGCCGCCCATGCCGTATTCCGCGTCATAACCCCAAGTCAAGCCATCTACGACATCGTCACCCTCGCTGCCCACACCTCCTTTGTTGCCGGCCAGGAACACCACGCGAGTCTGGGGCTGGTTCGGATCTATCCTGTTGTAGGGGTGCCAGTTCCCCATCAACTTGGTGTTGTGCCGGGCCTGCGCTTTGTCGAGATATGCCGCCAGCGGCTCGACGCCACCGGCGCGGACGATCATATTCGGCTCATCCCTCAAGACATCAAAAGTCGTATATCCGCTCTCGACTTTCCTTGCCATCTCAAAGTCCAGGATGACGCCATAGCGCCGCGGCAGATCCGCGACGCCCCGCTTGAACTCGTCAAAGGGGAAAATGGGAATTTCGGCGCCGTCGGGCAACTTGCCCTCCAGCACGTCGTGAGCTTCTCGTTCGGAAATCTTGGCGGCATATTGCCCGGTGAGGCCCTCTGGATTCGAACGGGCCAGGTCCGCATAGTAGCTCCTCTCAAAGCGCTCCGGTGACGCAAATATGCCGCCGCCATGGACCACCACCACGACACGATTTCCCTGCGGCGTCGTGACCACGCTTTCCTCGGTGTAAGAGGTGAACCAGGTGTTCCATAAGATATTGTCATAAGGTGCGTTCGTTCTGGCGTGCAGCAACTGCGGCATTGATGCCACGAACCCCTCGTCTCCCGCATATCGCAAGGCCTGTCGCAACGCGTTGGGGAGGTGCGAATCGAAAAAGATCGCTGCTTCCATTTTGATGTCTTTTCTGCTGTCATTCATTGCGTCATTTCCTCTGCTCGTCTGATGATGTCTTTAATCTGTTCAACAACATCATCCGACAATGGCTCAGGTTGATGGGATTCCATCAGTGTACGAGTCCGCGCATTCACCCGCTGTTCAAAGCTCAGTTGTTCTGAGCTACTCCATACCTTTGCGCCACCACGGTAAAGCAAATCTGGGTACCACACATCGCGGACATGGTGAAGCGTGTGAGGATGCGTTACAAACTCGCCCCCTGGCCCAACGTCACGGATGACGTCAAGCGCGAGAGCCTCTTTATTCACGTACACTTCCGGGAGCAAGCGCCGAGTCATGTTGATGATTTCATCTGTTGCTACGATCATGTCTGGCATGACGACCGTAGCATTGCCCAGCAGGCCGACGTCGTGAACCAGGTTAGCGCCGGAGAGGGCAGCCATTATGCAGGAAGAGGTCGCCTCCAACACAGCCTGTCCGTCAAAGACCTGGGAATCAGAAGTGCCGGCCGTGCCAAAGTTTGGCAGCTTGAAATAGTGGGCCATCTCAGCCATAAGCGAATTGCCCAGTTGGAACTCTGGCGCGCCATAAGAAAAGATCGTCGTTTTCATATCCATTACCGAGGGCATGCCGCCAAAGATAAAGGGGGCCCCTCGCCGTTTGAGCTGATGGACCACCAGCCCGCTCAGGGACTCGGCGCACATCTGAGCGATGATCGCCGCCTGGCTCAGCGGCGCAGTGCCTCCCATCGCCGCATAGGGCGTATATACCAGAGGAATCTCGTGCTCAGCACAGTAGAGCAATTTCCTCACAGACTCGTCAGGATGAACTAAAGGAGACATCGGCTCCGAGTAAACGATCAAGAGCGGATGGGCTCGCAATGCATCCTCGCCCCCCGCAGCACAAGCCGCCAACTCTCGGCAGTCAGCTAACGCTCGGAGTGTTACAGGCATGGCGAGCACCGGCTTGGTTGAGTTTTTCAAGCATTGGGCCAAAGACACCCGGTCTGCGATCCTGGGAGGCCGATCGGCAACCAAACCGGAAGCAGTCGTGTAGCTGAGGTTGGGCAACGCGTCTATGAGCACGGCATTGCGCCGGACATCATCCTCTTGACATGGACGCCGCCGGTAGGTGAAAGGGTCCAGCACATCAGGAGCGTCGGTATGGGCGCCGTAGTAATAATTGCGCCCTTCCAACCGCATGGCCAACTCACCATCGCGCATGTAGATCGAGATCCCCTGCGGCGCTGACTGGATTGCCTCCTCGGCCAAGGAGGCGGGGATGTAGACCCGATCACCCTCAACACGCGCCCCGGCCCCATACAATAGCGCTTGAGCCTCCGACTCGGTCAGCTTGACGCCTACTCGCTCTAGCAACTCGAACGCAGCCTCAGCAAGCGCGCTTTGCTGCTCGTCGGTCAGTAAGCGAAACGTCGGCTTCATTCCCTCTCCCGACCCGCCAATCCCTTCGTCTTGGAACTGGATATCTGATGGGTGAATTATCCTGCCGCCTGGGCCAGGATTTCCTGCACTTTTTGTTTCTTATCCGGTTCCAGGGGCTTGGGCCGGTGCTCTTTGATGATCTCCTTAACCCGGGCGTTGAGCCGCTGGCCCAGCGTCTCGGCTCCGGCTTTCAACCATTGCACCCGTCTCTTGCGATCCAACAACCCAGGATACCAGAAATCACGGAAGCGGCTCAACGTCTGGTCCGTGTCCAAAAAATGACCACCCGGACCAACTTGATCGATCTCATCCAGCATCAGGGTATCGTCACTGACTTCTATCCCCTTCATCATGTTGTCTGTCATAGCAATCAGCTCATCTGTCAGAACGATCATTTCAAAGGAGCAGGTCAGGCCGCTTTCCATATAACCCACATCGTGGATCAGGTTGCCCCCACTGAGTTTTGCCATCACCACAGACAGCATGGCCTCCAGGGCCGCCTGCTCGTCCATCACCTTGGCATCCGAGCAGCCCGCGTAGCCCCAAGTGGGCATACCATACCAGCGGCCTAACTCGGCGACCGCGGCCTTGGTAAGCTGAAACTCGGGTGAAGCATAACAGATTTGCGCAGCCTTCATATCCATGTGATGAAGACCGGCGCCAAAAACAAAGGGGGCGCCAGGCCGTTTCAATTGGTGTACCACGATGCTGCTTAGAATTTCAGCCACTGACATCGCCAGTCCACTTGCCATCGTGATCGGAGCTGTACCCCCCATCTGAGGGCCAGGAGAGTGGACAATAGGCAGCTCGTATTCAGCCATGAGCAGTAATTTATCCACCGCAGTTTCTGATTGCTGAAGAGGTGAACTCGGTTCGGAGTAAAGTAAAATATGCTGCTGCTCCCGCAATGCTTCATAGCCGCCCGCGACCGCGGCTGCCATATCGATCGCTCGCTGGCATGATGCCCTGTCGTTGGTCACAAATACGATGGGCTTGATCGTATGTTCGAGCATTAAGGCCATCTGCACATCGTATGTCAGCTTGGGGTCAACATCAGCAGGAAGTCCAATCGACATCAGAAAATCTATATTGGGTAATGCATCACAAAGACGGTACCCATCAATAATGTCAGCCTGGGTAAACTCGCGGTGTTCTCCAGTTTCAGGGTCCAGCAAATTCAAACAATCAGAACCTGTACCAAAACTGGCCTTGCTGCCCTCTAAAAACATAGCCGGCTCTCCATCCCGGTCGCACATGATCACACGACCGGGTACGGAGCTAATGGCATCTTCCACCATTCTGGCCGGGAACTTGACCAGGTTGCCATCGGACACGAAAGCGCCTGCTTGTTTAAGGATATCGACTGCCCCTTCATGGTGAAACCGGACCCCTGTGCGCCTGAGCACTTCTAAAGCAGCCAAGTGAAGATCCCTGATCTGGCTTTCAGAAAGGACTGAAAACTGGGGTGTTTGGTAAGCAATCGAGTTGACACTTTTCATAATTAACCCCTCCTTTCCGGTGCTGTCATTTTTGTTAGTTTATCCGAGCAGTTCACGGACTTTTTTGACAGCGCTGGAGGCATCGGCAGCAAATCCATCCGCGCCAATTTTCTCAGCATATTCAGCCGTGACTGGGGCGCCGCCGATGATGATCTTTACCTTATCGCGCATATTTATATCTTCAACTGCTTCAATCACCTGGGCCATGTTGTTCATTGTGGTAGTCAACAATGCAGACATGCCCACCACACTGGCTCCATTTCTGACAGCCTCGGCAAATTTTGCAGGATCAACATCTGTTCCCAGGTCTATAACCTCGAACCCAGCCCCTTCCAGCATCATAGCTACCAGGTTCTTGCCAATATCATGAAGATCACCTTTGACAGTCCCAATAGCAACGGTAGCGGCCGACTGGACACCGGATTCCACGAGATGCGGCTTTAAGACGTTAAGACCGGCCTGCATGGCGCGCGCCGCGATCAGCATTTCGGGAACGAAGAGATCGTCGGCCTCAAAGCGCCGACCGACCTCATCCATAGCAGCTATCAGTGCTTTGTTCAAGATTTCTTCAGGTGACACCCCTGAATCAAGAGCAGCTTGTACCCCTGCCTCAACATCTGCATCTTCTCCTTCGATGACATTCCGGAAGATTGTTTCGAGTTTCACGATTTCTCCTTTCAAGTACGTTTTAGTTTGGTCGCTTACGGACCGCTTTCCACTAGTGGGCTATGTCTGAGCTGTTACTACCTTTTCAGTTATTGTCCTGATCCTCCTTTTAACATCGGGTGGCAATATGTGTCGGGGCTCTGCACTCAGAATCTCTTCGATCTTTGCCCGGGCCCGTTCCCGCATCGACGTCGCGCCGCTCTCAAGCCAATTGTCATAGTTTTGCCGGTCCACCAAGCGCGGCTGCCAACCCTCACGCACGTGGCGCACTGTGTGCTTGGTCCCCAGAAAATCCCCGCTCAGCGCGTGCTGATGGATCAGATCCAGGGCCAGCGTCTCCTCACTGATCTCCAACCCCTGCATATAGACTTTGAGCCACGAAATGATCTCGTCACAGATCACGACCAATTCCAGCGAACCGGTCAGCCCCGACTCCATGTAGCCCACGTCGTGAATCAAGTTGCCTCCATTCAGGGTGGCCGCGAAAAGGCTCAGCGAGGCTTCCATAATCGCCTGCTCGTCCAGTAGTTTCGAGTCGCTCATACCACCCCAGTTGAAGGCCGGCAGGTTGTAATAATGACTCATCTCGAGCCCAAAGGCTTTACAGTCCGGGTCGGCGTAAGGGACAACCATTGTCTTCATATCCAGGGTGAACGGCACCGCCGTACAGAGAGCGACGGGCGCGCCCTCGCTGACGAGCTGGGCAATGACCAAACCAGCCAAATGACCGGCGTTGGAACACGCCATTCCGCCCGCGAACGTAATCGGGCAGGTGAGTCCCCGTCCCACCTCTGGCCAGTAAACGCAAGGTAGGTGCCTCTCGGCGACGTACATCAGCTTGCGCAGAGCCTCTTCATTGTGCCTGAATCCACTGGTGGGATTAAGATACAGGATCGCTGTCGGATTGATTCGTAGTTGCTCCGCATCCCCTACCGCCATCTCGAGCATGTCGATGATTTCCGCCGTGCCTTCCCATTCGTAGGTGACGAAGCAGATGGGCTTGTCGCTGTAGGTCAGCATCGCCTCCATCTGCACCACGTCCGCTGCGACCGGCGCATCGCTGGGGAGGAACATGGACATGATAAAGTCGATATGCGGCATAGCATCGGCCACGCGGATGCCATCGATTACGTCTTGAAGCACCGCTTTGCGCCTCTCTCCCGTGCGGTGGTCCAGGATGTTCAGGCAATCGGACCCCGTTCCGTAGGAGGAGATCCTATCCCCCAGTCGCATCGCCGGGTTACCCCGACGATCGTACAACGTGATGCGATTGGGCGCTGTGCGCAATGCCCACTCTGCCAGGTGTGACGGAATCCGGACCCGGTTCTCGTCCACGGCGCAGCCTGCACCCTTCAGCAGGTCGATGGCCGGTTGATAGTACAGCAGCACACCTGTGCGCTCCAGAATCTCGAGACTGGCACAGTGGATGAGGCGGCACTGATCATCGGTCAGCCCGCGATAGAACGGCGCCGTGTAGGCGCCCACGTTGGTCTGAGGATGATCCATGCGAGAATTCCCTGCGGCGCGGTCCTCTACAGCTTGTCCAACGCCTGTTCCAGGTCGGCAATGATGTCTTCTGGCTCCTCCAGTCCGACCGACAAGCGGATCAGGCCGTCGTAAATACCAGCGGCCTCCCGCTCCTCCGGCGTCATGGGCCAGTGCGTATGCGAAGCCGGATGCGTTGCGATGGTGCGGCTGGTGCCAAAAGTGACGGCCATAGGAATCATCTGAAACGACTCCATCACCGTGGTTGCACCATCCGTCCCACCCTCTACCACGAAGGACATCATCCCACCGCAGCCGTCAGGCATCTGGCGCTTGGCCAGTTCGTGTTGGGGGTGATCCGGTAGGCCAGGATAGTTGACCCTGAGGACCTTTGGGTGCTGCGCCAGGTAGGCAGCTACTTGCTCCGCGTTTCTCGAATGGCCGGCCATGCGCATCGGAAGGGTTTCGATGCTCAAGAGTGTCAACCAAGCATCGAGGGGCGACATCGTAGACCCGATGTACCCCAGCGTGCGTGCGTGCATCTCTTCGATCAACTCTTCGCTTCCGATAACGGCGCCGCCTACGACGGCGCCGTTCCCGCAGACAAACTTGGTGAGCGAGAGCAACACGATGTCTGCGCCCAGCTCAAGCGGGCGCAACAGACAGGGAGTCGCGAGCGTGTTGTCAACGATCAGTGGCACGTTGTGCGCACGCGTAATTTCTGCCAGACCGGCAATATCGGTCAAGAACATGGTAGGGTTGCTGGGAGTTTCCGCCCACACAAAGCGGGTCTTGGGTGTGATCTGTCGCTCCCAACCCTCTAGATCGGCGGGGTCTTTTACAAATCGGGGCGTGATGCCCAATCGCTCGGGGGCGAGCTGGAAGAACAGCTTGTAGGCCTCGCCGTAGATCATATGGCTCGTGACGATTTCATCTCCGACCTTGGCTAGATGGTTGAGCAGAGCAAAGACCCCTTGCATGCCGGAGGCCATCGCCAGGGCACGCTCGCCGCCTTCAAGGGCGGCCAATCGTTTTTGCAGAACATCGACGGTGGGATTGTTCATCCGGCCGTAATAGTAGCCCGGTTCCTTGTGCTGAAGGAGTCTGGCGCCGTGCGCGACGCTTTCAAAGGGGTAGACCGAACTCTCGATGATGGGAGGTACAAATGACCTGAACAGCGTCATATCCAGGGGAACCGGGCTGTAGCCGGTATGCAGAGCGATTGTTTTCTCTCCCCATTCTTTTTTACTTGTCATTATGTTTTATTCTCTTTTGGTCAGCGTCGTCGCACTTTGGAACGTCACGTAGTGGTTCTGATGACTGGCTCCACAGCCCGCAGTTCTTCTATGTCGATGTGACAATAGATGCGGTGTTTCTCCGTTATCCCGCGCCACGGGGGAGACTCGCGCTCGCAGACGGGTCCGATCTTGCGTGGGCAGCGTGTATGGAACCTGCAACCGGAGGGCGGATCGAGCGCGCTCGGGACTGCGCCCGGCAACCGAATGTTGGTCCTCTCCGCCGACGGGTCTGGAATGGGCACAGCGGACAGCAAAGCCTCCGTGTAGGGGTGATAAGGCGGCTCAAACAGGGCCTCGGTAGGACCGATCTCGCAGAACTGTCCCAGGTACATCACTGCCACATAATCACACAACTGATACACAACGCTCAAGTCGTGAGAAATGAACAGCATCGCCGTCCCGTATTCTTGCTGAAACTCGAGCAGCAGATTCATAACCGCAGCCTGGACAGAGACGTCCAGCGAAGACAGCGGCTCGTCGCACAGAACGAGCGTCGGTCGACCGGCAAAGGCCCTGGCGAGCGCCACACGTTGTTTCTCACCGCCGCTCAACTGTCGGGGCAGGCGGTCGTAATACTCTTCCCCTAGCCTCACCGCCTCTAAAAGACGCACGACCTCGTTCCTGATCTCGGAGGAAGGTACCGTTCGGAACAGGCGCAAGGGACGCGCGATCGCTTCTCCGATTGAGCGTCTAGGGTTAAGCGTACCGTCGGGGTTCTGGAAAATCATCTGTAACTCTTTAAGCAGTTCGACAGGGCGCTGTTCGACGACTCGCATCACATCAATGCCGATAAAGTCCATTTCCCCGTCATTGGGTGCCACCAAGCCTGCAATGCATTTGGCCAGCGTAGTCTTGCCGCATCCCGACTCACCTACTATGCCAACCGTGGACCCTCTCTGTGCCTCAAGGTTTACACCATCTACTGCCTTCACATAGCCTCTACCTCTCTTGCCAGCCAATCCTGCCAGTCTCTGCCCTTGAGCGGCGTAGTAAGTCTTAAGCCCTTCGACCTTTAAGAGCAGGTCCGCTCCACTCCCAGATTGTTCGACCGTGGTTCGCGTGACTTGCGGGATGCTCGGCAATGGCACTCCTGGCTTGTCAGCATGAAAACACCGTACGAAGTGGCCGTCAACGGCTCTTGCCAACTCCGGGTGGTTCGATCGGCAGCGCTGGTCGGCGCGATCACAGCGTGGCTCAAAAACGCATCCGCTTGGTATCTCCCGAAGTGAAGGGACCATTCCTGGGATCGGTTGCAAGGCCTTTGACTGTCGGCCAGCACTTATCTTAGGAATACACCTGAGGAGTGCTTCTGTATACGGGTGCAGAGGATTCAGGAATATGTCCCGAACGGAGCCCAGCTCGACCAGCTCGCCGGCGTACATCACAGCCACGCGGTCCGCAACTCTGCTGATGACGCCGAGGTTGTGACTGATGTAGAGAATCGTAGAGTCAAACTCGTGCTTCAGTTCGCTGATGAGGTCCAGTATCCCCGCCTCGACCGTGACGTCCAGACCGGTGGTCGGCTCGTCCATGATCAGCAGAGCAGGATTTGTCAGTAGCGCCATAGCGATCAGAACGCGCTGCTGTTGCCCGCCCGACAACTGGTGGGGATAGCGCTCCATGATCGCGAATGGGTCCGGCATACGTACCCGTTCCAACATGCGAATACATTCGTCCCTAGCTTCAACGCCCCTCGATATCTTGTGCTCCTCCAGTACCTCGGTGAGCTGTCGGCCGATCCGAAGCGAGGGGTTTAACGCAGCCATAGGATCTTGGTACACCATTGCTATCTCGTTGCCACGGATATGATTCAATTCCCGTCCGCTCTTTTGCAGGATATCTTCGCCGCGAAACAGGATACGTCCACCCGTTATCTTGGCGTTCTTAGCCACGTACTTCATGATCGCAAAGGCGAGCGTGCTTTTTCCGCAACCAGACTCTCCAACCAGCCCCAATGCATCGCCGGGCCAGATGTCAAAAGAGACGTCCCTGACGGCTTTGACGGGGCCTGCTCGCGTCGTATAGGTGACTTCCGGGTGCTCCACTTGCAGAACGGGTGTTTGAATTGGCCGTTCCATACCTCGAATCTCCTGCTTTCACCCAGTCTGGGCAGCTACCGCCCGGTCGGCAATTGCCTTTATCTGCTTCTCAACATCGGCCGGCAATACATGCCGGGGCTCCTCGGCCAGGATTTCTTCGATCTTCGCCCTGGCTCGCTCCCGCATTGACGTCCCGCCACTCGCCATCCACTGTTCATAGTTATGCCGGTCGACCAGGCGCGGCTGCCAACCCTCACGAACGTGGCGCACGGTGTGCTTGGTCCCCAGGAAATCCGCACTCAGTGCGTGCTTGTGGACCAAGTCCAGGGCCAGATTCTCTTCGTTGAATTCCAACCCTTTCGTGGTGATGGCTTTGATTATGGATACAATCTCGTCTTGAATGACCACCAGTTCCAGCGAGCCCATCAGCCCCGACTCCATGTAGCCCATATCGTGGATCATGTTGCCGCCAGCTAGCGTGGCCCCGTACAGGGTCAGAGTGCCTTCGAAAATACATTGCTCGTCCAGCAGCTTCGAATCACTCGCTCCGCCGGTGGAAAAGACCGGCAGGTTGTAGTAATGATTGATGTCAATGCCGCCGAAACCACCCGGTCCAGTCGCGTACGGAGCTACCATCGTTTTCATATCCAGGTGGGATGGTCTGGCGCTACTGATGATTATTGGGGCTCCCTCATTGACCAACTGGGAAATGACCAAACCTACCAATACGCCGGCATTGTGACAGGCCATTGAGCCTTCACGGGTTATCGGGCCAGTCATGCCGCGTAGCAGATCGGGCAAGTATACGACGGGCAGCCGTTTCTCGGCACAGTATATGAGTTTGCGCAGCGCTGCTTCGTTGTGCACAAACGAGGTGGTGGGATTGAGATAGCAGATAACTGACGGATTGATGCGCAGAATATCCGCGCCGCCCATCGCAACCTCGGCCATCTCGATGATCTCAGGCGTCCCTTCCCATTCGTAGGTGACGAAGCAAATGGGCTTGGCGCTGTAGGTCAGCATCACCTCCATCTGCCGCACGTCCGCGGCGACAGGCACGTCGCTGGGAAGAAACATGGACATGATGAAATCCACATTGGGCATGGCATCGGCCACGCGGATGCCATCTACTACGTCCTGGAGCACCGCCTTGCGCCTCTCACCCGTCCGGTGATCCAGAATATATAGGCAGTCGGATCCCGTGCCGTAGGTAGAGATGCGATCCCCCAGAGGCATTACCGGCTCTCCTTTACGATTGTACAGCATGATGCGGCTGGGCGCCGTGCGCAACGCCCACTCTACGAGATGGGTTGGGAAGCGGACGTGGTTATCTTGCACCAGGCAGCCAGCTTTCTTCAGAAGGTCGAGAGCCGGTTGGTAATTCACAAAGACCCCGGTGCGTTCGAGTACCTCCAGACTGGCACAATGTAGGATACGGCATTGGTCATCCGACATACCACGGTAGTAAGGCCCAGTGATTGTCGTGACATTAGTTTGAGGGTATTTCATCTTTTGATTTCCCTTCTCGCTTGTTGCAGGTGACTAGATACTCATCTGGGGGGCAAATGCTGACGCTCCCTACAGCTTGTCAAGTGCCTGTTCCAGGTCGGCAATGATATCTTCTGGGCCCTCGAGCCCGACCGACAGCCGAATCAGGCCGTCATATATGCCGACCGCATCCCGCTCCTCGCGTTTCATGTTGCAGTGGGTGTGTGTGGCGGGGTGCGTGGCGATGGTCCGGCTTGTCCCAAAGCTGGGGACGATGGATATTAGCTGGAAGGACTCCATTACCTTGACAGCGCCCTCCTTGCCACCCTCCACCACGAACGACATTAGCCCGCCAAAGCCGTCGGGCATCTGTCGCTTGGCCAGTTCACGCTGGGGAAAACCTGGAACACTGGGATAGTTGACGCCTTTGATCTTGGAGTGCTGAGCGAGGAAAGCTGCTACCTGCTCCGCGTTTGACGAATGTCTGGCCATTCTGAGCGGTAGCGTTTCGAGGCTCAGAAGTGCCAACCAGGCATCAAAGGGAGACATTATAGACCCGACAGCCGCGATCGTACTGACCATTTTCCTGATCAACTCCTTTTTTCCGATCACTGACCCACCCACAATGGTTCCATTCCCGATCATAAACTTGGTCAGGGAGTGAACCACGATGTCGGCGCCCAGCTCAAGAGGATGTTGAAGTATTGGAGTCGCAAGGGTGTTGTCAACGATCAACGGCAGGCCGTGAGCGTGGGCAATCTCGGCCAGGGCGGCGATGTCGGTTATGAAAAGCGTTGGATTGCCAGGCGTCTCAACCCACAGGAAGCGCGTCTTGGGCGTGATCAGTCGTTCCCACTCGTCGAGGTCCTCTGGGTTCTGGACGAGGCGCGGCGTGATACCCCAACCGGGAGATTTGACGAAGAACAGCTCATAGGCCTCGCCAAAGATCCTGTGGCTGGAGACAAACTCGTCTCCGGCCTTGGTCAGATGACGGGTTACCACGAAGCAAGCGTGCATGCCCGACGGTGTAGCAAGCGCCGCCTCTCCGCCTTCCAGGGCGGCCAACCGCTTCTGCAGGACATCAACGGTGGGATTGCTGTTACGACCGTAATCGTAGCCGGGCTCTAACCCGTTGACGATCCGGGTGTAGTGATCAACGTCGCTGAGGGGATAGATCGCACTCTGGATGATGGGAGGCACGAACGACCTAAAGGCTGTCATGTCCATCGGGATCGGACTGTAGCCAGCGTGCAAGGCAGCCGTGTCCAGTCCTAACTTTTTCTCTTTTTTCATAGTATTGTCCTCATTTTCGTTGTTAGAAATCTCGATTCAGGATGACCGCGCAGCGCGGTTGAGCGTCGTACGATCCGAGAAGCGTAATACCAAGCACACAGGGGCCTAGCGCTGTTGCGCAATTTCCCTGATCCCATCAGCCAACAGATTAAGCGCTATAACGACCGAACTCAAGGCCGCCGCCGGCGCCACAACTACCCAGGGCATGACAAAGATCCACTGTCGGCCCTCGTTGATCATCCCTCCCCAGTCCGGCGTCGGTGGTGGTATGCCCAAACCGAGGAAGCCCAAAGAGCCAATCGCCATGATCGCGTACCCGACCCGGATGGTGGTATCGGCGATGAGCGGCCCGCTCACATTGGGCAGGATTTCCCGCAGCAGAATATAGCGCCGTCGCTCTCCGCGCAGCCGGGCTGCGTTCACATAATCCCTCGTGCGTTCGTCCAGCGTGAGGCTGCGCACGATGCGGGTGACGGTGGGGATGTTTCCGATCGCCACAGAGACGACGACGATAAGCGCCGAAGGACCGATGCTGGTGATGATCAGGATGTAGATCAGCAGCGTCGGGAATGACATGAGGATGTCACAGCCACGCATGATGAGCATGTCAACCACGCCGCCGACGTAGCCCGAAGTGAGCCCCAAGGGGGCGGCTATCAGTATGCCTAAAAGAACGGATACCGGCGCCAACAGGACAACCACTCGCGTACCCCAGAACAAGCGGCTCAACACGTCCCGTCCCAGATGGTCCGTTCCAAGCCAGTGTTGCCGCGAGGGTGACTCGAGCCTGCCGCCTGGCATCTCGGTCGGCGAGTATGGAGATATGATAGGGGCGGCTATGGCGACAAAGACCCAGAAAAGGATTATGGCTGCGCCAATCGTCGCGCTTTTAAAACGGACGAGTTCAGAGATCACCTTGGAACAGCCGTCCCTTTTCCGCCGCTCGTGATCGCCGATGTTGGTGACGTCTCGGATGACAATGACAATGAATTCGAGCTGTCGCTCATAGTTCTGGCTCCTGTACGATCACCGATCACTCAAATCGAATGCGTGGATTCATAAAGTACACACCAATGTCCCCGACAACCTGGGTTGCCACCGCCACAAAGGTGAGCACCAGCGTTCCTGCCTCAAGCAGTATGATATCGTTACGCAATGCGGCCTCATAAAGCAAACTACCCAGCCCCGGATAGTTGAACAGCGCCTCGACCACCAAGACTCCGCCGATCAGCCAATTGACGTGCAACATGATGGCTGTGAACGGCGCTATCAACGCGTTGCGCAACGCGTGCCGCCAGATAACTTTTGTCCTCGGTATCCCTTTTAGTACCGCTGTCCGAATATAGTCGCTTTCCATCACCTCAGCCATGCTGACCCGCGTAAAGCGGGCCAGATACCCTATCTCGTCAAGGGACAACGTCAAAATAGGCAGGATCAGCTTTTTGGAGAATTCAAGAAGACTTGCATCAGGGTCGGGTACGCTCGCGCCGGGAAGCCAACGCAGCCACAGAGCGAAAGTCACGATCATAAAGATCCCTCCGGCGAACGGAGGGATGGACACAAAGATGCCGCCGGTCAGGGAGATGATGCGATCCAGGAGCTTGCCTTCGGTTATCCCGGCGACGCAGCCCAAGGCTAAGCCCACCGGTATCATAAAGACAAAACCCAGGGCCGCCAGAGCCAGTGAACGACCAAGTCGCATTTTGACAAGATCACGCACAGGACGGCGAAAGTGGATCGATTCCCCGAAATCTCCACGCAGGACATTGGTAATCCAGGTGACATAGCGCACCACCACGGGATCGTTGAGGCCCATCTCTTCCCGCAGCTCATCGACCTTTTGCTGGGAAGCATATCGCCCCAGGGCATTTCGAGCGGGGTCGACAGGAACCACCTCGGCGATGAAAAAGACCAGCATTGAGATGACCAGCATTGTCACCAGCATCGTGCCGAAGCGGTTCAAAAGAAACCTAAGCATGTTTACCTCTCTTTGGGATGGGGCAGCGCCTCAGGCAGCAGTAACTCTGTGGCTTCCGGTGCTACGCCGGAAGCCACAGAATACACTGTCCAGGTTTACATGGCGTCTAGTCAGGAGTCAACCAAATCATATCCCAAAGAAATTCGCCTCTGGAATAGGTGTCAGGTAGATGCACGCGCCTTTGGGTGGCGCCGAACTGAGCAGCCCAGATGGGTAAGATGTAAGGACCTTCGTCCTGCATGATTTTCTGGATTTTGCAATTCAGTTCACGCCGTTCGTCGATGTCGGCTGTGGCATCCCACTGATCCAAAAGGGCGTCGAGCTCTGGGTTACAATAGTACGATTCGGTCCAGGCGGCACCACAGCGGAGCGCCAGGTTGATATTCGCGGTTGCCGGAATCCGGCTATTCCAGCCAGTGACGGAAAACTCCCACTGCTGCCATTGGTCCCAAAAGGCCGAACTGGGAAGGATGGTGATTTTGACGGTTATGCCGGCCAGGGCTGCCTGCTCTTGATACACCTGGGCGAGGTTCGTGCGAAAGTCGCCGGCAGGGACGGCGAGTTCGACCTCAAGGCCATCGGGATAGCCCGCCTCAGCCAGCAGCGCTTTGGCCTTTTCGATGTCTTGCGGACGCCCGTCTACGTCGGTGTCGGGGCAATAGGTGGCGTCACTGGCATCAATCCAGTGGTCGTAGCCTATATAGCCCAACGGATTGACGAGTTCGTGCATCTGTTCACGATCTATGACCAGCTTGAGGGCCTGGACCACGCGTGGGTCATCAAAGGGTTCCACATCGGTGCGCACCACCATGGGCGCGGCCCATCTGTTATAGGTCCTGATTTCGATCTGATCGGGATACTTTTGTAGCTCCTCTATGATCGAATCCCCTGGAGATAGTGAGTCTGCCTCGTCGCCGATCAAGGCTGCCAGTCGCGCGGCGTCATCCCACCCGGCGGTAACGATGACTCTGTCCATGTAGGGCAGCGGTTCACCGTCTTCGCCAATACGCCAATAGTTCGGGTTCCGCACAAGTACAAACCGCTCATCAGGAATGTATTCTTCCATGAGCCACGGGCCCGTCCCGATGGCGTCGGCCGGGTCGCCACTGTAAAAATCTTCCCAGCCGCCCTCAGGGGCGATCATGGTCGGATAGTCGTAAAACGCGAGCATCAGATCTGCGTTGGGGCGATCAAGAGTGAGCCTGACAGTCAAGTCATCCACCTTCTCCACGCCCTCGGGTGACAACATGTCAAGCTTGGCTGCCGCCGATGCTCCGGTATCTGGATCCAGCCAGTGCAGGATATTCCAGATCACGTCATCGGCGCCAAAGGGCTTGCCATTGTTGAACGTCACCCCTTCTTGGAGGTGGAGCGTCCACACCGTCAAATCGTCGCTGGCCTCCCAGGACTTGACCAACTGCGGTTGTGGAACCCCGCCTGCATCAACCCAAACCAGAGATTCTGCTATCGCCAACCCTACCAGGCCGGTGCCGACGCCATCTGCGGCTGGGTCCTCCACGTACGGTATCCAGTTGTATTCAGTGCGGAATGTACCGCCGCGTGCAATGTAACCCTCTGGCAAGGGGGTGGGTTCCGGTTCAGGTTCAGCTGCTGCTGCAGCAGCCTCGGCAGCCGCCTGGGCCTCCGCTAATTGGGCTTCCAGTGTAGCGATTTCGTCCGCACTGGCGTCACCAGCGGCCTCAAGTTCAGCCTGCGCTGCTTCGGCGGTTGCTTGAGCTGCCGCCAAATCCGCTTCGCTGGGGCCGGCCGGGGCACAGCTTGCCAAACCGGATACGAGCAGTACCAGGGCAAGAGCGAACGTTATGAGAGTCAATATTTTGGTTCTCATTTTCTTTTCTCCTTACTAGTAATTGTCCAATATCAGGCGTTCACTTGAAGACATACCATCTCCTATCTAAAGCCGAGTTCTCACCTCCTTTCTTTCTCAAGCCGAGTTCCCACGAAAAATCGCAGAATCAGCTTTCACGAAATGCTCTCCCTATAGCACTGCCCAGAACTGGACAGGATTTCATCTTGGTACTCTGGTTTTTCAGGCATCTTCTTCCTGCCTACGTTCCCACCACGCCATCGCCTTCTCTGCACTAGGCAATATATGGTCCAGCATGATCTCATTTGCTTTACTGCGGTCGCCATGCTTGAGGAACTCGATCAATATGCGGTGCTTCTCAGCGTAATCTGTTTGACCGGCCTGCCGTGTGAGGTACATGTAATAGTGTGCCTGGGGTTTAATATTCTCAAGCGCTTGCTCCAACAAACTGTGGCCTGTGCGTGACCAAATGTAGGTATGGAACTGAAAGTCATACTGGGCCATCCGCTTGTAGTCACTACCAGCGGGATCTGCATCCATTTCCCCCATCTGCCGAATGATCTCTTCCAGGTGATCAAAGTCCTCTTGTGAAAGGTTTTGCGGAGCGAGGCTAAAAGCCAAAGCTTCCAAAGAGGCCCTAAGCGTGGCGATTTCCCACAGGGTCTTTCTGTCCCACTCTGCGATATAATACGCACCGCTCGTGTCGGTGCGAAGCATTCGCTGCTGAATCAGCCTTGCAAACGCTGTCCGCACAGGCGTTCGGCTGACCTGCAAAGCAGCGGCCACCTCTGCCTCACGCAGCCTCTCACCAGGAGGCAGCTTTCCCTCCACGATGGCATCACAGAGTGATTCGTACACACGATCGGATAACAGCTTTGGCCGCGAAATGATGGGAGATAGATTTGATAGCATACTACGCTCTTTCATACCGTGTTCATCTGGATTTCGACACTGATATACTGAGCAGCCGCTTCAGGATGCGTTTTGACCTCAAAACGTGTCATCGAAAAAAGCGACACCCATTCGAGTATCACAAAAGTCCAAGAGGCGGTTTAGTCTGAAGCCTCTTGCGCAGTGCTGTCGGCATGTGTCTTCAGTTACTGCATTGTTAGCTGTTCGGATAGAGATCAATAGCAGCAATGAATAGAGCTTCCTAAGATCCAGTATACCAAAATCCAGTATACCAGAATCCAGTATACTAATTATAGCGCATTTTGATTGAAATGTCAATCATATCGCCTTTCACCTTTCAGTGTCAGTTGAAAAGTGAATCTGTCCTGGTCAAAAACCCCATCCGCCGTTGGGCACTCAGTGGTAGCAAGTGCTCCCTGGCGTCTGCCAGCCGTACTCGTGGTGTAAACCACCCAGTTTATTCGGCTATGACCGATGGACTTTTGCAGATGTTGGTCTGGTCTCCCAGTCCCAAGAACTTGCGTGTACTTGGTGCGACCCACGGTGCAGTTTCGTTTGCCTCGGGTTGGGGGGCTGTTTTAGCTCAGATACTCTCCAGTCCGTGGTGAGCGCAAGGAGGCGCGATTCTTTCGCAGTTGGACAGCCAGATGCTCTGGCTCCGTACGCTCGACGTCACGATGCTCACGCATCCCGACCCCAGCGCCGAGCCGATGCCGGTGCTGGAGTAGTACGAAACAGACCGTGGCCTGCCGTCGTCAGATCATAGACGTCTTGGCCGTGAACGGGCTGACAATGACACAGAGCTTGGCCAGGCTCGTGGTTTTTTCGCTAGTTCTTGTCTCGCTCAAGCTCGAAGGTGAGGCAGTGCGGTCCTTGGCCGTAGTCCACGAATTCGGTCAGATCTGGGTCGTAAACAGTCAGGCCGAGGGATTTCAAAACCTGGTTGACATACGTGTTAGTCTTGAACGATATCACACGATCATTCCCCAGGCACAGTACGTTAAGCGCCACCTCGCCTTCGCTCTTCTCCGCTGGGATGTCAACCAGCTCATATTCCCGACCTTCAAGAAAGCCGAGGAACCACTCGGGGACTTCGCTCTTCATAATAATGGCGAGCCCTTTGGCCACGGGGGCAAACACGCAGTCCAGATGTGTCCACTTTTGGGGGATTACTATCCCGTGCACCTTGATCCCCATCCCCTCGAAGAGCTCCTGGGCGTTTTGGATCCCCGGCCACGTGCTGCGCTCGCCAATCCCGGTAGCAAGATTCCTCTCATCAATGTACCTATTGTCTCCTCCCTCCCAGCAACCACGCTCAATCCTGCCAAAGATATTGTAACCTAACTTCCTGAGTTGCTTCTCCCCAGCAACCTGTTCCCCCCTCCGCTCAGAATACTTGAAGCGACCGATCACGATACCCTCGGGCGAGTTAACGGCAAAATCCCGCGCATTTACCGCGTAGTGGCGCGTGGGATCGGGCTCCTCGATGTAGTAGACCTCGACACCTGCGCTACGTAGGACATCGGCCAACTCGTCGTGCTGAGCTTGCGCTTTCCTCTTGTCTATCTTTGCGCCTCGTTCAATTGCTGTCCGCGCAAAGTCGTCTACCGGGACAAGTTCATAGTACGTGGGTGGGCACAGTAAGACCTTGCGCAGTACACCGGTGCTGTTAAAGACAGCCATAGCAACGCTCCTTTTTTGTCTTGTGATGTTGGAACTAGCAAGTGTTTACCGCAACTGCTACCGTTTCCTCAAGCTGTCATAGGTTTGTCGTCCTCCTTTTGTAGTTTCTCGGTATGTATGCAGTCATCCGCAGTTCTACCGCAATCATCGGCGACGTGATCGTCTTCTCAACGTGTGAATGTACGATAGTACTCGCCACACGACAAGTTCGCACGAAGCGCCTGGCCGTTGATGATGGGGGCGAAACGGATACGTTCGGGCGACCGTTCGTCCTCCCCCACTCGAAAAACGCCGTCACCCAAAGGCATCAACGGCTCCTCATCCCCCGATGGATGGATCAGTGCCAGCGCGCCCTTGCGCAGAACGACCCGGAAATTGGTGAGCCAGGGATTATGCGAGCAATAGTGACCGGGATAGGCGTCCCATTCCTCAGGATGGTCAAAGGTCGTCGGGCCGGCGTACCGCTCGTTGGTGTACCAGTCGGGGCCGTGAAATGCTTCCACCACCTCACCCTTCTTGCGCTCAAAGTGGAGTAAGAAGAGCGCAAAGTCAGGATGGTCCACGTAGAAGCGGTCGGGGTCACGCCGTTCGAGCACGACACGCTCATCCCCATAGTGCAGGATCAACCGTTTTCCTTCTGTTAGCAGGGTGAACGATTGGACACTGGCCTTTCGACCGTGCTTCCCTCGACTACGCTCGGGACAAGCAGAACAGGCCCGGTAGGTTCCGGCGTAGTCGGTACCGTTCTCAACCTTGGTCGGGTCGGTCGGCGGCACTGGCAGCAGCTCTTGATCGTGAAGCGCAGCACGCAGAAGTTTGAGCGCCAAGTTGGCTATTTCTTCATCAGATTGGCCCCCTGGCCCATTCATCAACACGATGATGCCCAGACCGTCGTCCATATCGGCCAGCATGTATGAATAGTAGCCGACCATCCCGCCTCCGTGGCTGATGGTCGTGTGACCATCGCTCTCACGGATGCCGAGGCCGTATCCATAGAAGGAGCCTTCCCCCTCCTCCTTTGCCTCGATGATGCGCTGTGTCATCAGATCGAAGCTCTCCTCGGAAAGGATGCGCCCACGCGGTCCCTGGCCCCGGTTCATCAACGTCCGCAGGTAGGTGGCCATGTCGGCAGGTGTTGAGGCAATACTGCCGGCGCCTTCGGCATGTTCGAGCCACGTCGCCGGGGCGAGCGGACGGCCTCGAGGCAGAGGGCGGTCATCATAAAAGGCCTCGTAGCCCACTGCCAGCCGTTTACGTGTCTCGTTTGTGATGATGGGCTCGGTCGCTGTCATCCCCAGCGGATCGAGGATGCGCGCCTGGATGATGTCCCCATAAGGCTGTCCCAGCAAGCTCTCCAGGACCACCCCGAGCGTCTTGTAGCCGGCGTCCGAGTAATGATAATACGTGCCCGGAGGCGCGGTGGCCTCCGTCTCGCGTAAGGCCCAAACTTCATAGCGCGCCTCGCCTGGAAACTCCGGTCCCATGGTGATGCCGGCCGTGTGGCTCATCAGGTGGTGCGGCGTGATTGGCTCGTACTCCGATTGTACCTCGAACCAGGGCAGGTAGCGCGTGACCGGTTCGTGCAGGTCCAATCGTCCCTCCTCCCACAGTTGCAGCAGGGCGATACTGGTAAAGGACTTGCCGATCGAACCAATTTCAAACAGCATCTCCGGTGTGACGGGGGTCTGGGCGGCCACGTCGGCAAAGCCGTAGGTTGATACACGGAGCAGTTTCTCGCGATCGGTCACTGCTACGGCCATGCCGGGGACATTGGTGACCTTCATCTTCTGTTCGATGAATTGGTCCAGGCGCTTGAACGCTTCCTCAAAGTTTGTCATCACGTAAACTCCTTACCGCTGTGCTCTTGAGCGATCTTTAAGAGCAACGGGATTTCCACATTGCTTCCACTAACGACCACGACCACGTTACGCCCGACCTCTCTCACTTTCTGGTGCAGAAGGGCTGCGATACCCACAGCTCCAGCTCCTTCCACAACCAGATGATGCTCCTCCAGGGCAAAGACCATAGCCTCGGCAATCGCTTCCTCTGACACCAGAACGACGTCGTCAACATACTCCTGGACCATGCGGAAGGTGTATTGATTGTTCCGGCCGAGGCCACCCGCCAGGGCGTGGGCGATGGTCTCCTCCTCCTCCATCTCTATCGGTGTGCCGGCTTTCAAGCTGTAGTACATCACAGGCGCGCGCTCCATCGAAACACCCACCACTCGAATCGCGGGGTTTGCCGATTTCAAAGCCAGCGCAATTCCCCCCAGCAACCCGCCCCCCGCAAGGGGTACGATGGCCGTGTCAAGCTCAGGCCAGTCCTCTAGCAGCTCCAGGCCGATGGTACCCTGCCCGGCGATGACGAAGGGATCGTCGAAAGAGTCAATCATGGTCAATCCCCGTTCCTCCGCCAACTGCAAGGCGTGACTGACAGATTCGTCGTAGCTCTTACCGTACACCACGGTATCAGCGCCGAACCGTCTGATAGCATCTGCCTTGTTGCTCGGAACCCGTACTGAAATGCAGATCACGGCATTGACGCCCAATTGGCTCGCCACGTACGCTACCGCCCGGCCGTGGTTGCCGCTGGAGCCGGTGACAACCCCCCGCGCCTTCTCCTCCGCTGTGAGGCTGAGCATCTTGTTGGCGGCCCCCCGGATCTTGAACGATCCCGTCTCTTGCAAACTCTCAAGCTTCAGGTAGACAGAACCGCCGACGCGCTCCGTCAGCAGAGGAGAATGGACCAGCGGCGACCTCCTGACAATGGATGCGATCCTTCGTCTGGCTAAATAGACATCGAGCATCGTCACGTCAGAAGTGGGCATAGATTCCTCCTTTCAGTATCAAAGCACCTGCCCGGGCAAAGCGCCAGTGTGCTCATACTGGTCAATCACCACCACGCCGTTGACGACGACGTAGGGGATACCCTCAGGGTACTGATGTGGGTCGGTGTAGGTCGCCCTGTCGGCGACGGTCTGGGCGTCGAATAAGACCAGGTCGGCCCATGCGCCCTCGCGGACCGCCCCCCGGTCGCTCAGGCCAAAACGCTCTGCGGTGACGGAGGTCATCTTTTTCACCGCCTCCTCCAGCGAGAGCACCTTCTCCTCACGCACGTACCACCCCAATACACGCGGGAAGGTGCCGTAGTAGCGCGGGTGCGGTTTGCCCCGAGCCAACACACCGTAGGGAGCCAGGGCATCTCCGTCGCTGCCCACCACCACCAGAGGATGGCGCATTAGGACGCGCACGTTGTCCTCCAATTGGCCGAAACACACGCACTCCACCTGCCCCTCGCTGACCACGATCAGGTCGAAGGCGGTCTCCAGCGGATCCTTTCCCTCGTCCGCGGCGATCTCGGCGATGTTCTTGCCCTGCACGTCCGGCCTGGGGCCGCAATCGGTGATCAGGATGTCGGTCCAGTCGCGCATGCCGCCGCGATCCTCCCACTCGGCGCGGTTCTCCTCCCAGTCCTTCCTGAGCCGGGCTCGCACCTCGGGGTCGCTCAACCGCTCTCCGACGGCTCTGGCCCCGCCCGCCTGCGCCCAGTAGGGCAGAATGTACGCCAGCCAGCTCACACCGGCTGTGTAGGGGTATTGATCACAACCCACTCTCACTCCAAGCGAACCGGCAGCCTCGAGCAAGGCCAGCAGCCGATCGGCGCCCTCCCAATTCCGGTAGCCTTCCAGCTTGACGTGGGAGATCTGCACCCGAATCTCAGCCTGTTTGCCGATCTCGATGGCCTCGGTTACCGCTTCGAACAATCGGTTAGTCTCGCTGCGGACGTGGGTAGCATAGATGCCGCCATAGCGCGCTGCCACCCGCGCCAGGCCGATCACCTCCTCGGTGCGGGCATAGAAACCCGGTGGGTAAAACAACCCGCTGGAGAGGCCACGCGCTCCCTGTTCCATCGCTTCCGCCACCAGCCACTCCATCTCAGCCTGCTGCTCCGGTGTGGGCTGCACGTCGTCAAAGCCCAATACCGCACCCCGCACCGTGTTGTGACCGACCAGGGGCACTACGTTCACGGCGATCCCGGGCTTGCGCAGACGTTCCAGGTACTCGGCCGTACTTGCCCACGCGACGTTCAGGCCAAGACTCTTGGCCTCAGCCCGCGCCTCCTCCACAGCCGCGCCCAACAGCGGGGCCGGCGAGCCGCCGCAGTTGCCGATGACCTCCGTGGTCACCCCCTGGCGGATTTTGCTCTCGGCCCGGGGGTTAACCAGCAGGGTGAGATCTGAGTGGGTGTGAGCGTCAACAAAGCCCGGGGCCAGGGTTAACCCCTGCGCCTCGATCGTGCGCTTCGCCTCCTGCTCGACGGTCTCGGCCACCACGGCTATGCGGCCCGCCGCGATCCCCACGTCGGCTTTGAAAGCCGGTTTCCCTGTGCCGTCTACCACGGTGCCGTTCTTGATCAGGATGTCTAGCATGTTCCGTACCTTTCCTGCCTCTTACCCCTGTGCCTGTCGTCCGGCAGCGTAATCCGCCGCCAGCAGCGCGCTACCTAACTGCACGCGCACCAGCTTTTGGATAGGGACCACGGTATAGTCCAATTCAGCCTCCAGGTCAGCAGCGCGTGCCTCGAAGGACTCCTTGGCTGCCTCGCGCGCGGAGGACAGCGACGGTGATTCGCCCGTCGCCGCTATCTGGGCGTCGAGCATGCGAACAAACATGCCCAGGCCAAACAGCCGGTCGGATCTTTGGATCACCAGGTTGTCAAACTTTTCCGCCACCGTCGCCATCTCGGCGGTCTTGGGGTCTGTTCGCGCCCAGTTCTCCTCGGCGGCCAGTTCTGCCAGAAAAGTCCTCAAGGTTTCCTCAATTGCATCGCGAAAGGGCGAGGGCACCGTCAGTTCGCTCTTCACACTCTCGTATTGCTCTTTCAAAAAGCTGACGTCCTCCTTGGCCTCTTCTATCGCTTGCAGAATCGCATCCCTACGCACCATGTCCGACGTCGAGGTGTCGCTAATCGCCGGGTGATAGAAGTAGGGCATTTCGCATATCAGGGTGAAAGGATCGCAGAACGCCCGGACATACTCAAAGCTGAGCGTGCCCCCCGTGATGATCTCGGCCGGGTCGGTGCCGGTCTGTTCTTCGAGGTAATCGTACTCGGCGGTAATTGATGAATCCTTGTAGATGGCGCTGGCGTATTCTACCTCATAGGGCATCTCCGGCTCACCCCGGTGCAGGGGCAGCCCCTGGCTTTCGACCAGTTTGTGGAACGGTTCGTACAACGGCGGCGCTGCTTCCCATAAGTAAAAGTACACCCCGCCAAAGTCCGAGTTGTGCAGTGAATACATAAAATCAGGCCGTACCTGCTCGATCAGAGCCATCAGCGCCCGCGTCTCGGGCAGCGGGCCGTGAAAGTGGAGGGTCTTGTAATCTATGGGAAAGGTCCACGCCACTTGCTGGTAGGCAGGCGGGCGGTAATAGTGACGAGCGTAGTTCTCCAGCGAGAATGGCCCCTTGAACCAGCCCTCGTTGAGACGGGTGCCATCGGGATCAATGCACTTGACCAGATACCAGGTATAGCCCAAGGACTCACGCAACGCATCGTCCTCTGCCAGCCGGAGCGACAGATATTCCAGCATCATGCTGCCGATAGGCTCATTGGGGTGGGGCATGGCAAAGAGCAACGCTTGCCTGGGACCGTCGCCTATTTTGATCGCCTCGATGGGATCGCCTTGTCGCGAATGGCCGATGGGCAGGATCTCCACAGTGTCGGGATACCTGTTCGCCAGTTGGTGGGTGCTGGCCTTCAGTTCGTCCACCGTGAGGAAGACCTGATAGTCGGGGACGTCGTTGAGAATGGTAAGGACATCGTCGAATCTCATTGCAGTTGCGCCTCCTTTGGCTACTTGTACGGAGAACAGAATGGGGGTGCCCTGCTGGCATATCCCTTGTTGGTCTAGATGGATAGGCAAGCCACCTGGTGATCGGCGCCTACACTCTGGAGTTGTGGCTCGGTCTGAGAGCACTGGTCAGAGGCTGCCGGACAGCGCGGGTGGAAACGGCACCCGGAAGGTAAATCAATAGGGTTGGGCGTCTCGCCCGTGAGGATCATTCGCTTCCGTCGCCGCCTGGGGTTGGGAACAGGGATCACGGAAAGAAGAGCCTGGGTGTAGGGATGGTTGGGATTGCTCAGCACCGTCTTTGTGGGGCCGATTTCCACGATTCTGCCCAGGTACATCACCGCTATCCGGTCGGTGAAGTAAGCCGCCGTCGCCAGGTCGTGAGTGATGTAGAGGATGGTGATGCCGTGCTCATCGCGCAACTGGAGCAGCAGATTGAGGATCTCGGCCCGAATGGAGACATCCAGCATGGAAACGGGCTCGTCGGCCACGAGCAATTGTGGACTCAGAACTAATGCCCCGGCGATCACCACTCGCTGGCGCTGGCCGCCGGAGAGTTCCTGGGGATAGCGGTCGAAAAAGGTCTCGGAAGGTTTCAGACCGGCCTCGTCCAGGGCTGTCTTTACCCGCTCGACCTTTTCCTCGCGGTTCTTGACCAGCCGGTGCACCTCCAGCGGCTCGGCCACGGTTGCGAACACGGTTTGGCGGGGGTTGAGGGATTCGTAGGGGTCTTGAAAGACGATCTGCATCTGGCGCCGCAACCTCAACCGCTCACGACTGTGCACCAACTCGGGGACGCTCTGGCCGTTGAAGAGGATCTCCCCCTCGGTGTGTTCGACCAGTCCCAGCACGTTCAGGGCTGTGGTAGTCTTGCCCGAGCCTGACTCTCCCACCAGGCCCAGGATCTCGCCCTTGGCCACGGAAAAGCTCACACTGTCTACGGCGTGGACGTGACGGCGAGGTCTGGACAGCAAGGTGCCCACGATGCCTCGCGAGACGGGAAACAGCGTGCGCAGATTACTGACTTGGAGAACCGTCTCGCGTGGTTGTGCTTTCTGTTCCATTCAGCTAGCTCCCTACCTGGTGACAGGCGACGTAGTGACCGGGCTTGACGGCCAGCAACGGCGGACTTTCCACGGCGCAGATATTGCTCTTGCGATGGCAGCGAGGCTCAAAGCGGCATCCCGGCGGCAATGCGTCGAGCGGCGGTGGGTGACCGGGGATAGAGGCCAACGTCGAGGCAGGCTGGTCCACGTCAGGGAAGGCCTGCAGGAGACGCTGGGTGTAGGGATGCAGCGGTTCGTTGTAGATGATGTCCACGCTGGCGTACTCGGCTGTCTTACCGCCGTACATCACCAGGACGTCGTCGCAGATCTCGGCCACCACCCCCAGATCATGGGTCACCAGGATAATGGAAAGCTCCAACTCCTGCTGCAGATTCTGCAACAGATCCAGAATCTGGGCCTGGATCATCACGTCGAGGGCGGTGGTCGGTTCGTCGGCAATGAGGATATCGGGGGAGCAGGCCAGAGCCATGGCGATCATCGCCCGCTGGCGCATCCCGCCGCTGTATTGGTGAGGGTACTGCCGGGCCATCTCCGGCGTGATCCCCACCATCTCCAGCAACTCGTCAACCCGCTTGCTGGCTGCCCTCTTGTCGGTGGCGGCCCCGTGGAGCATGATCGGTTCGGCGATCTGATCGCCAACCTTGCGCACCGGGTTGAGGGCGTTCATCGCTCCTTGGAAGACGATGGACATCCTGCTCCAACGGTACTTGCGCATCTCCCGCTCGGACAGGCGCAGAAGATCTACCGGAAGCCTGTCATCCGCGCCCTCGTACCGAACCTCGCCGGAGACGATACGTCCTTCGGCAGGGAGCAGCCGCAGCACGCCGAGCATAGCCGTGGTCTTGCCACACCCGCTCTCCCCTACCAGCCCCAGCGATCGCCCCTGCTCCAGGCTGAAACTCACGTCCTCCACCGCGTGCAACGCGGTATCGCCGTCGGTCAGGTAGTTGACGGAAAGATTCCGTACCTCCAAAATTGCCATTACGCTGCTGCCTCCTCTGCCTCTGGCAGCCATCCCACTACCAGCGCCACCATCCGCCGCGCATCAAAGAGGTGGTGGGCCTTGAGCCTGGGGTTGACGATCTCCTCCAGCGTGCTGCCCATCAAGACCAACCCTAGACTGACCCAGACGATGGCAAAGCCGGGCGGCAGCAAGAACCACCAGGCCATGCGGCTGATGGCCCGCTCGAAGGCAAAGTTGAGCATCATGCCCCAACTGACCAGCGTAGGATCCCCCAGCCCCAGGAAACTGAGTGACGATTCGGCTATGATGGCGCCCGATATGTCCAGCACAGCCTCGGCCAGGATGAGGGGGAGCACCTGAGGAAAGACGTGGCGCATGATGATGCGCAGGCTCCCCGCGCCGATGGCCCGGGCACGCAGGACGAATTGACGCTCCTTGATCGAAAGCACCTGCGAGCGCACCAGCCGCGCGGTGTAGGTCCAACCCA
>JBHIET010000012.1:0-58768 GCA_046760785.1 Anaerolineae bacterium
CAGCATAACGGGTGCGCGGTAGGCGAAGTTCCGGCTGGTGCGTTGGTGTTGTGGACGGGGTCGTCTTTTGATTGGTGCAGTCTAGCTCAAGCATTCTTGTTTTCCCTACAAGCCCAGCCGGAATTTGGCTGCGCCTACCGCGGAGATAGGCGAATCTCCGCCAGCGCGGTCTCTTGCAAGAGTACCTTCCGCATCCAAATCAAGCAGCCTCGCCTACCGCGCACCCGATAGCGCGAAACGAAGCGCAGCGGAGTTTCGCGCTATCTCTCAAATAGTCGAACTTGTTCGTATACTGCTCATCCTACGCGTGGTATGCGAACTGGTTCGCATATCACGCATCTCCCTAGAAGGGTACTTCCATAACCTCATACACTCCTCCTTCCTCTTTCACGTTAACTCATCCACCGGGCTACGAACCCTGGCCGGAGCGCTCACGTGTGTGTAGCGTTGCGTCGTGCGCACATCCTCGCCCCTCGTCTCCGGGCTGGATCTTGATTGATGCTGCCACAACGGCCTCCCTGGTTCGATGTTGAGCAGCCCCACAAAGACAAACCCGCCGCACCGTCGCTGAAACCTTGACGGTGGGCGGGTTCTGTGCTAGAATATTGCCTGCCATGGCGCTCTCACCGCCTTGGCCACAGCCTCGAGCTGGGCCATAGCTGCGAGGCTTTTTGCTTTGTGTAGTAATTTTAGCACAGAACGGCGATAAAGGCAAATTGGTGACAGGCTCTCGCCCGGGCAACATCGGATCGTCACCACTTCGCTCCTTGCCCTGGGCAACGCCGCAGCGAGCGCGGCGAAGTGGTTCCGGCAGCTCCTTCGACTTCGCCCTTCGATAAACTCAGGACATCGCTCAGGACAGGCTCACGACAAGCCTTGTCAGCATTTCATCCCTTCACGCAGAGGGACTCAACTCCTATCTCCTTAACCTCACTGAATCCATAAACAACCCTGGCAAGCGTTCAAATCCCGGCGCGGTCATCGCCCGGGGATTGGCCTGCCGCACCAGGCGCACTGCCTCATCGGCGGAAAAACCACGATAGCGCACCAGATAGCCAGCCAGCACTGCCCCGGTGCGGTCCTTGCCAGCGTGGCAATGGACCAAGGTAGGGCGACCGGCAGCCAACTGGGCCTGAATGAATCCGGTAGCCCCCTCCATCAAGCTCAGAAAACCACCCATCAGCGGTCGAATGGGCACAAGAATGGGAGGGAAGTAGAACCGGCCATGGTAGAAACCAGCGGTGCCTATGGCTTCCTCATCCACCTCAGCAGACAGGGATAGGATGGCTCGCAGCCCCACGGCCCAGAGTTCCTCAAGATTCCACGGCACTTCTCCCGGCCCAGGCCGCCCAGCCAGAAGGCCCGGCATCACCCAGTAAATCGCCCTCATCAGGGGCAGACCTCCAGCACCACGTCGTCCACGTACATCGCCGCCGTGTCGTCGTCCCCGTCGTTCCGCGTTCCGACGTAGAGGGTCACCGTCTGCCCCAGGTAGGCGCTCAGATCGTACTGCCGCTGCTCCCAGGCCCGCGCGTCGGACTGCCAATGATCCAGGGCGTGGTAGACGCCCGACTGATCTCGCAGGCCCACGTAGTGCCAATCGCCAACGTCGTCCCCCTCACCGATGGGGTAAACCCACAGGCGGAGGGTGGCATCGCTCCCCCCAGGTAGCGCCACCGCCTGGGCGACCGAGGAGTAGGCGTCGTCCCCCGACTCCCCCGGCGGAATGCCCACTCGCACGCTTCGCGCACCGTAGTAGACGTTCACAGTATCGTAGGCCGCCAACCGGTTGAGCACCCAGCCCCCATCCGACTCGAAACCGCCGTTGGTCAAGACACCGGCGCACGCGCTCCCGGTGCCATCGGAATTGAGCAGCACCAGCGGCAGCCAGCAATCGTGACGACCGATGTGGAAGGCATCCGTGACCCAACCCGATTGATTCCCGGCCGCGTCAAAGACCTGTACCCCCCAGGTGTGCAGTCCATAGAAGATGGAGGCGACCGTGCGCTCCGTCTGGGTGGTCCCGTACGGTGAAGACAGGGGCTGCCCGTCCAATTCTACCAGGTATGCTAAATCCGCTCCCCCATCCGGTGCAACCGGCTCCCACCTCAGGCTCACTCCCGACCAGGCGAGGATGGTGATCCCACCCGTCGGCGTGATGAGAGCAGTGTGGGTAGGCGGGGTCGTATCGTAGAGAAAACTCACCTCCGCAGGCGACGTGTCAGAATACCCACCTGTCGCCCACGCACGGGCGCGCAGATGGTAGTCGCTCTCAATCGTCAGAGTCGGGAGTGTGTAGGACCACGCAGCCGTGCCGGTCGCCGTCACCCAGGCCGTCCCCGTCACCCACTCGCTCCCCGTCCAGTAACGGTCATCGCTGGCGCGCTGCACCTGCACCTCGACCCAATCAAGGGTAGCTGTCCCTCCTGCCTCCGCCGTTCCCTCGAAGGGCGGCGTGGTTTTGTGGGCGCTGCCATGCGCCGGCGTCGTGATCTTCGCGTTCACCGGCGGCCCGAGACAGAGGGCCAGAAAATCCATCACCCGGCCCATCACGGCGGCCCGCTGGTCCGACCGGATAGTCTCAAAGGGAAAGCCGAAGTAGACCAGCCGCTCGCAGCCGTCAGCGTATTGCACCGCTGCCGTGCCGCCCTGTCCACCGCTGTAGATAAGCGCGGCTGCGGAGCTGTTGACGGGCGTCATCTGGTCCGGGTAGTCGGCATCGTACATCCCCAGCGCATCGAAGCGGAAGGGGGGCAGCCCCTCGAAGATGGAGCCGGAGGCCGGGGCGACCTCGTAACTCTCCGCGTCATCCCCGGCGTAGTCGGCCCGCAGACGAGCGTTGTAGAAGCCCGGATCAGCCCCCAGATAATCCAGATGATACCCCACCTCCGCGCCGCTCAAGAACAGCGCGCCGCCGCCGTCAAGGAATGCTTCCAGCAGCACCCGCTCCGTCGCGTTCAACGTCTCGTCAGGAACCGATTCCTCTCCCAGGATCCAGTCCACTATGGCATACTCGCCCAGAGAAACCAACGTGTCCGAAACCGCCTCGTTGCTGGCGCTGTCAAAAGGATAGGAGATGACCTCCCCGTGCTGAACGACGTAATCGTACCGGTTCATCCGGGCCAGCAACATGCGCAGGTTGTACCCCTCCACCGGGTCGTAATCGGGCACCAACATCGTGCTGTTGAGCCGGTCGAAGCCGTTCACCAGCAGAACTCCAGCGTCGTCCCCCACGCGGACGGCCAGGGTCTCGGTGGGGAAGGACTCGCCACCCTCGTTGGTGGCGGTGACGCGGACGAAGAGCAGTTGCCCCTCCGAGAGGCCGGTGAGAGTGTAGACGGTGGTCGCCGTCACGGGCACCCCGTTCGACCAGCCCAGGCCGTTGGTGCTGGTGTAGACCCGGTAGCCGGTGGCAGCGTCACCCACCAGGCCGACGGTATCGGTGGGGGAAGGCCACCAGGAGACCCGCACCTGCCCCCCGCCCGCGTTCCGAAGCGCCAAGTGGGTCGGCGGCTCCGGGAGCAGCGTCAGATCCACGCCATCCCGCTGCTCGAAGTACTTGACGATGCCCTGGTAGATCGCCCGGGCTGCCAGCAGTTCGAAGGCCGGCTCCTTGAGCGCATCGGCGTCGTCAGGGTGGTCGTGGTAGGCAATTTCGATGAGGGCGCCGGGCATACGGACTGTCGGCTCATCATCCCACAGCAGGCGTAACTCTCCAAGGTTCGCCAGCTTCTCCCCCCGGTCGGTCCAGGCAGGGTCCCACCCGGCACGAATGTCGTTCACCACCTCAGTGTGAATCTCATGACGCAGTTCCAGGCTGCCCTCGGTGCGCGTGAGCCACTCACTGTTGTGGGCGTAGGTCTCGGTGCCACTGTGGTCCCACTGGTAGCCGCTGCAACCGTTGGTGTGCCAGGAGACGTAGACGGCGTCTTCGCCGGTGCCGGCGTGCTCCCAGCGGGCGTAGATGGGCCGGGCGGTCACGTCGCCGTATGGCGGCGACCCCATACCCATCTTCTGAACGTAATAGAAAGCCGCCACCTCCCACCAGGGCTTGTTCGGTGGGGCAGTGGCATCGGTCTGAATACCGCTCAGGTCATCGAAGACGCCGCCGCCAAAGCGGACCGCGTCGGCGACGACCACTTTGGTCTCGGTCACAGCGGACTGGTTGGTCAGCGTGACCCGAGCCTCCTCCCCAGCCCGGAAGCCGTAAGTGCCGATGTAGTGCCAGGTAATCCCGTGATGTTGCTGATCCACCACCACCGTGGTCTCCCCCCCGGCATGGTGGACGATGTAGCGGGCATCGGGGGCGCGGTCGGAGCCAGGCCGATACCAGACGTAGACGGCATACTCCCCGTCGGCAGGAAGAGTAGCGGTCCAGACAGCAGTAGCGGTTGGGGTATCGGTCACCGTCTCAGTCCAGCGGTAGTCGGCACCCGCGTAGCCTGTTCCGCTGGTCGTCGTCCACGCGCCAGTTTCGAGGTATCCGCTGCCCGGCCCGGGCCCATTGTTATCCACCACCACCTCGGCGCTGTTTATATCCCGCTCGCGGACCGGCCAAGCTGACGCCCCGGCGTTCCACAGGTATTGCAGCAGGTACTGGTTCACCGCCTCGGCGTTGTTATGGTCCTCGATGATGGGGCCGACGTAGGGCGGATTGGGATAGGGCGGGCGCTGGGTACGCCAAGCGTCCACGTAGTCATTCCACTCCCAGCCATGCCCCGCGCTCACGTAGACAGTCTTGCCGCTGAGCCCGCCCTGCGGCTGCCCCTGGCCGGGAGCCGGGGGGTACCCCTCCTCTTTCCCACCCAGTGGGGGGAATGCCGGGGGGGACACCGTCTCCTTGCGCGGGGCTGGAATCTCGGGCAAGAAAGCCGCTACAGGGACAAACTCCCTGGCGCTTGAATCCCAGGTCTGGATGCGCAAATCCCCCCACTCCAGAGGCTCTAGCGTCCAGCCGATCTGCTGGACGATGATCTCAAAATTGTCGTGATCCAGAGTCTGCAGCCCTTCCAGTGGCACCCTCAGGCGGACTGTGATGGTCTCGCCAGCCTGCACTTCGGTTCCGCTCAGGGCAAGCTCCACCCCCTCCAGCGTGGTTCCCCCCGGGATAGCGGACCAGAGGCCCTGCGCCCGCTCTTGAGAAGTGGGGCCTGCCAGGAGCGCGGCTAGCAACCCCTCTGCGTCCAGGCCGGTGGCCCCCACCCCGACGGCCCGTTCGACGCAGACCGGCCCCTGGGCCGACCAGAAGCAGACGGGGCCAGCTCCCCTGCCGCTCTCTTGCACTCCCTCCTCCGCAGGAGCGGCGGATAGGGAGACCGCCGCCAGAGCGCCTAACAACAGAAGTGCCAGGCCTATCGCCATCACCACTCGCACTATCGGACGGCCCACCTCAGCACTTCCTCCACAGGCCAGGCGTTGACCACGTCGGCAGGCCTCGCCCAGCCCCGCCGTGCCGTCGCCACCCCGAAAGGCAGCAGGGCAAAGGCGTTCACGTCGTGGGCATCGGAGTTGATCGCCAGTTTCACGCCCAACTCGACCGCCCGCCGCACGTGCACGTCACGGAGATCAAGCCGCTTGGGATAAGCGTTGACCTCCAACGCAGTTCCTGTCTCGGCGGCGGCGCGGAAAACCGCCTCCATATCCAGGTCGGCCCCCTCTCGCTCGCCGATCATCCGCCCCGTCGGATGGGCGATGATGTCCACGTGGGGGTTGCGGATCGCCGCCAGCATCCGCGCTGTGACCCGCTTCCGGCCCTGGCGCAGCCCGCTGTGCACCGCTGCCACGACCAGATCGAATTCGGCCAGCACCTCGTCGGGGAAGTCGAGCGTACCATCAGCCCGCGCCTCGACCTCAACCCCAGCCAGCAGCCGGAAGGTGCCACCCATCTTGCGGTTGACCTCCTCGACCTCCGCCCACTGGCGGCGCAGATCCTCGACGGTGAGCCCCCGGGCGACACCCAGGCTATGTGAGTGATCGGTCACCAGCGCGTATTCCAGCCCACGCGCCTGTGCCGCCCGCGCCATCTCCAGCAGGCTCTGGTGACCATCGGACCAGGTGGTGTGGAATTGCAGATCGCCTTTCAAGTCATCCGGTTCGATGAGGTCGGGCAACTGGCCCTCCAGTGCCGCCTCGATCTCGCCGCGGTCCTCCCGCAGTTCAGGTGGGATGAGCGGCAAGCCCAGGGCAGCGTAGACCTCCTCCTCGGTGACGCAGAGGATCTCGGTGCCGTCCTCCCGCTTGAGGGCATATTCGCTCAAGGAGAGACCCCGATCGAGCGCCAGCCCCCGCAGGTGAATGTTGTGGGCCTGACTGCCGGTGAAGTATTGAAGCGCCGTCCCCCAGCGTGCAGGCTCCAGCACGCGCAGGTCCACCTGGAACCCCTCGTGGGTGCGGATGGAGGTCTTGGTGGGGCCACTGAGGAGTACCTCAGCCACCTGGGGAAGTTCGCGCAAGCAAGCCATTGCTGGTTCCGGGTCGTCCGATGCCGCCAGCAGATCCAGGTCGCCGACGGTCTCCCGCATACGGCGCAGGCTACCAGCAGGAGCGGCCTGCACCACCCCCGGCACCTGCCGCAGCGCGTCCAGCATCTCCTGGGCCAGGGGCCAGGCCGCGCCCAGCAACGTGCGGCCGGTGCGCCGCTTCAGCGCTTCGATGCCGGCCAGCACCTTCTCCTCGCTCTTGGCCCCCATACCAGATAGGGTACGCAGACGCCCCTCCCGCGCCGCCTTCTCCAGCGATTCGATGCTGGTGACGCCCAGCTCCTTCCAGAACAGCGCCGCCTTCTTAGGGCCGACGTCGGGAATCTGAAGCATCGCCACCACCCCTTCCGGCACCTGCGCCTTCAGTTTCTCGTAGGCCCCCAGCCGGCCCGTGTGCATCAGTTCGTCTATCTTGGCCGCCAGCGTCTTGCCGATGCCAGGAATCGCCTCCAGTTCCCCCGCCCGCCAGACCTCGTCAAGTGGCCGGCCCAGGGTGGCAACGTTCTCCGCCGCGCGCCGGTAGGCCATGATGCGATGGTAGTTCTCCCCTTGGATGGCCAGGATGTCCGCCATAGCCGCGAAGATCTCAGCCACTTCCCGGTTTCTCATCTCCCTACTCCAGAGCTCTATTTGATTATACTCCATCTCCACCGCCTGACAATGGCCCTTTGGTACGGTAGGATAGCGTCAGCCTGATGGATACTTCGTTAAACACGCCGCTTGGTATTGACAGATCTCAAACGCGCCACCGCGCCAGGGAACGTCCTCCTGGAAGAGGGTGAAGCCAATCTGCCAAAGCGCAGCGTGGTCAACGTCTCCCAGATTTTCACGGTGGACAAGGCAGATTTGGTCGAGAAGATCGGTGCCCTTTCGACAAAGCGTGTGCGTCAGATTCTCGGCGAGATGCGGCTACTCACTGAGCCACGCGACGCGGAATAACAAGCGGGGGTTGAAAGAAGGCAGTGCTTGACGCCAATACGGTTATGCGGTGGGAGGCCCCATCCGATTCAGGAACTCTTCGACCGCCTCCGCCACCTCTGCCGGTCGCTCTAACATCACCATGTGGCCCGCCCCCTCGATGACCACGAGGTGGGCGCCAGAGATGTGCTCGACCAGAAAGCGCGCGTACTTGACGGGGGTGAGCTGATCGGCAGTACTGCCGATGACAAGGGCGGGAGCCTCAATCTCGCCCAGTCGCTCCATCACGTCGAAACGGTCGCAGGCGATGAAGTCGCCCAGGAGTACGTCGGGGCCGGTTTCCAGGAGCGCCTGTCGCCCCAGTTCGATCAATGCCGGGGGAGCCTCCGGCGACCAGGCGAAGCGGGTGATGAGTTCCACGGCCCCCTCGAAGTTGCTGCGGATCCCCTCCAGGATGGCAGGGGCCACGCGCAGCCGCGCCCCGGTCGCCACCAGCACCAATCCACTCACTCGGCTGGCGAGACCCAGCGCCAGCGCCTGGGCGATAGCGCCGCCCATCGAGTGACCCACAAAAACGGCCCGCTTGATCCCGACTGCATCGAGGAAAGCAGCCACGGCCTCCGCGTAGCCGGCGATGGTGTCACAACCCGGCCCCGCGGAGCGTCCGTGGCCGGGCAGGTCGAGCGTGTAGACCGTGGCATCTGGTAGACGGCGCAACTCGCCCGGCCAGTGCAGGCGCGAGCCCCCGGCGCCGTGCACCAGCAGCAGCGTAGGGCTTTCCTTCGGCCCCCGGCTCACAGTATAAAAGAGCCGCTCCCCTTTCATCTCGACATGTGGCATCTTGTCTCCCTGTTATTCGACCGACTGATCTTCGAGCCTCTGGCGGAGCAATCCATAATACTCCTCCCGCGTCAATGGACACTTGATCGCATCCAGAAACTCGCGGCGGCTGAGTCGCATTTGGCGAGCCATGTACCCGACGTGATAGCGCCCCACTTCCCTCTGCCCATGGGAAATATAGGTACGCGCCACCAACCTGCCCTCAAGGTAGAGACGAAAGATGCGGTGATGTCCTGCCTTGGGCTCAAAGCCGAGTTTGCTGAGCAAAGCCCGTTCAATCCTTGCCGTCTTTAACGTGGTCACAAGGTATCGCCCTCTGAGGATGACAAGAGTCTCTGCAACCGCGCCAGCCGCGCCGCCAGGTAGGGAGCCAGGTGGTCGGCGTCCGCTTCCAGGCCCTCCACATAGTCCTGCACGGCCTGCCAGTAGTCCTCCTTGGCGGCCTCTAATGAAGGCCCCTCGCCGTACAGGTCGAACTCGTCGTCACTCACAAAGTACTGTTTACCATCAAAGCGGACGCGAACAGGGATATCGTGGATCACGTCCAATGCACCACGTTCAGAGAGAAGCGTGACCAAGGACTGGAACTCGGCGGCGCTGATGAGAGCAGCCAGCGGCTGGCCCCGACGCTGCAACACATATCGTTGTCCACCGTAAGCTACCTTGTTGATGATTTCGGCCAGTTTGTCTCGTGCGTCTGCCGTACCGATTGTCCTGAGCATCGTCTGCCTCCCCTGTGAATCGTACTATTTGTACAAATAGTACCATACATTTGCACCCCTGTCAATTTGTGATAGGTGTCCCGTCTGGCCCTTTGAGAATGAAGGCTTGCGAGACAGCAAGGGGGCTCTTGCAGCTTGGTGGCTATCTCCTTCGGGCCGTGGGAAGCGTATCCAGCGTCTCGCCGCGCAGTGCCAGCCGCATCGCATCCCGATCGTCCCAGGGATACTCGGTCGTGCCAAAGCACATACTCTGCTCGTGGCCCTTGCCGCAGGAGATGACCACATCGCCCACGCGGGCCTCCCGGCAAGCGTGTAAGATCGCCGCCCCCCGGTCGGGCACGCGCCACAGGTTCACCCCCTCGCACTTGCCCTCCGCCGTTGCTGCAGCGGCGCTCGCGGCCATGATCTCCTCCAGACTCTCGGTACGGGGGTCCTCGGCGGTGATGACTACCAAGTCGGCCAACTCCCCGGCGATGCGGCCCATCATCCCACGCTTGGCCCGGTCCCGCAGCCCTGCACAGCCGAAGACGACGATCACGCGCCCCCCCTCGCCGGTCATCATACGCGCTGCCCTCAACGCCTGCCCCAGCGCCCAGGGGGTATGGGCGAAGTCCACGATCGCCAGGAAGTCCTGCCCGACCTCGATGCGCTCCATCCGTCCCGGCACTCCCCGCACCGCCGCTATGCCCTCAGCAATAGCCTCCGGCGAAAGGTCCAATGCCACACCGACGGCTGCGGCCGCCAGGACGTTGCTCACGTTGTAGGTTCCCACCAGCGGCGTCTCGATAGGCATCTCACCAGCTGGCGTGCGCAGGATGAAGCGGGTTCGGTCGGGGGCGAAGTGTATGTCGTGGGCAGTCACATCGCACCGGCCTGGAAGAGCCGGTGCTGGACTGCGTCCCCCATCGTCGTCTGTTCCACGACGGTGCTGAGGTTCCTCCACCGCATAGACGATCTGGCGGTCGGCCGGGATACGGTGCAGGTAGTCGTAGGAACTGTCGTCCCGGTTGAGGACTGCCACCTTGGGCACTCCCGGCTTGCGGAAAGAGCGGGTCAACCCCTCAAAGAGCCGCGCCTTGGCCTGCTGGTAGGCCTCCATCGTACCGTGGAAATCGAGATGCTCGTGGGTGATGTTTGTTATCACCGCCACGTCAAAGTCACAGCCAGCCACGCGGTGCTGGGCCAACCCGTGGGAGGTGACCTCCAGCACGGCGTGGGTGGCCCCGGCCTTGACCATGCGGGCCAGATACGCCTGAACGTCGAGCGGGTCGGGGGTGGTGGTATGGAGGCCGGTATCAATCTCCTCCTCGCCGCGGTGTCCCGAGCCGCCGGGCTGAGCCTGTCGAAACCCTGTCGTAGGGATGCGGGCGATCACCGTGCTGACCATCCCGGCGCTGAATCCAGCGGCACGCAGGATGGCGTAGATGAGGTTAACGGTGGTGGTCTTGCCGTCGGTGCCGGTGACGCCGACGAGGGTCATCTTGCGGGAGGGGAAGCCTTCCCAGGCGGCGCACAGCCAGCCCCAGGCCTCTCGCGCGCACGCGACGCGCACGTAGGTGAAGGCCCCCCAGGGCAGGCCGGGCAAGTCCCGTGGGGCCCGCTCGCCGACGACAGCCACCGCGCCCTCGCTCACCGCTTCGGCGATGAAGCGGTGACCGTCCAGGCTGACGCCGGGGATGGCGACGAAGAGATCTCCGGGGCGCACGCGCCGCGAATCGGCGCGGATGCCGTGTACCTCGACATCGCTGCCGATCCGACCCAGAACCGTGGGAAGGGCTTCGATCAAATGACCCAGTTGCATTTCTCCGACCTGCTGTCCGAGGCTTTTGCAATCAGAGTGCTGCATAGGTGGACGCCCGAACTTGTTCGGGATGCTTCGACCGACCGCAGCAACATTCGCTCAGGCCGCCCCGCGACAAGTCGCGGCCTCCAACGCCCCTCAAACAGACGAGAAAGGTCTTGAATGGTTGTCTCTTTCGACCGTCGGGGTTATAATCAGATAGGACACACATTGCCCGGACTGGAGGGATTCTATGAACCTGGAAGATATTCTTCAGGACATCCACGCTCTTGAGGACGAATTACGTGCCTACGAGCGCAAATACAACGTGCTCTCCGAGACCTTTTACGAGGCGTACACCAATGGCGAAGAGCCGCCTGACGACGCCTGGGTTCGGGATTGGACGGCGTGGGCCAGTGCGTACAAACTTTGGCTGCGCCGGCGAGAGCAATATCGTGCTGCCATCGTCCGCCTGCGGGCCGAAGCCGACTCCGTAGCCAGCATGATCGCCAGGACGGCACGCCATGAACCCATTTTCGTCCCTACGTGAGTACGAGCAATTCGTATACACGCTACAACAGCGATTCCCCTCCATTATACGCACGACGCTGGTCGTGATTCGACGTGGGCGTCAATTTGCTGAACTGAGCGGCGAACTGACGTTTGCGGATGAGTATCGGCTGGTCATCTATGAGCGTTGACCTGGGATGCCGGGCCGCTCACCATCGAAGGCTATAGTTATGAGGTATGGCACGGCGGTCAGAAACTGTACTGGTACGATTCGCAGCCCCATCCTCACGATCCCACGCTGGCAAGCACCCATCCTCATCACAAGCATATCCCCCCTGACCTCAAGCACCATCGTGTCCCGGCACCTGGCCTGAGTCTTACAGCGCCCAATCTGCTCTTCCTGATACGCGAGATTGAGAGCGGTCTGCCAACAGACACACAGGAGTAGCCCGCACGCCGGTGCGGACTACTCCTGATACTTCTTAAACTCGCAGTCGGTCAGGACAGCGACTGGCGTAGCCGCTCCAGTTGCCCGGCAGCGCTGCCATCTATCACCCGGTCGCCCACGCGCACCACCAACCCGCCCAGAATCTGCGGATCCACCCGAAATGTGATCTCGCGTTTCCCGCCCAGGCGAGCAGCCAGGTCGCGCTGGATAGGCGCCTGCTGTTCCTCAGTCAGCGGGAGGGCGCTGGTGACGGTGACCGGCCCGCCAGGCGCAGCGACCTCGACCCCTTCCGGCAGCATCTCCACCCGGCCATCGCGGACGCCGCTGAAGAACGACTCGACCAGGGCCCGCTGGCGCTGCTCGTCCAGCGCCTCGCCGACGATCTTCTGAGCGGCCGCGATGGCCAGGGCTGCGATCTGCCCTCGCATCTCACCCAGCATCTGGTTACGCGCCTGTTCCGCCTCCTCTCGGGCGGCGGCGCGGATGCGCTCCGCATCCTCCCGGGCCTGGGCCAGCAGTTTCTCCGCCTCCTCCCGCCCCTTGCGGCTTGCCTCCATAGTAATCCGCTCCGCTTCAGCGTGGGCCTGGGCCAGCATCTTATCCCGCTCGGCCTCCACGGCTGCCCGCGCCTCCTTGGCAGCCCTCGCGTCCTCCAAGCCCTTCTGGATCCGCTCCTGCCGCTCCTTGAGCATCTTCTGGATCGGCTTGTAGGCCACCGCACTCAGGATGACCACCAGGAACATGAAGTTGACGATCTGTGCCAGCAGGATCCAAGGATTTATCCCCAACCTCTCCATTCCTGTCTCCTAATCTTAAACCACGAAGAGCAAAATCAGCGCGACGACCAGGGCGTAGATCGCAATTGCCTCCGCGAAAGCGATGGCCAGGATCATGTTGGTCAGGATCGTCCCCGATGCCTCCGGGTTCCGACCGATGGCCTGGGTACCGCCCAGGCCAGCCAGGCCGACGCCGATGCCCGGGCCGATAGCCCCCAGGCCAATGGCCAACCCCGCTGCCAGGAGTTTCCAGAACGTCATATCTAGGTTCTCCATCGTTCCTCCTCAGACTTTTCTAATGAGCGTCGTGCTCCGCCGTCGCAACGGCGATGAAGGCCGCCGTCAGCATCATAAAAACGAAGGCCTGGATGAACCCGACGAAGATCTCCAGCAGGTAGAAAACCACAGGAGCCAGGAAGGGGACCAGGGAGGAGATAACCGCCAGCAGGACCATGCCGGCGAAGATGTTGCCGAACAACCGGAAGGCGAAGGAGATGATCTTGGTCACCTCACTCATCGTCTCCAGGAGGCCGACGACGAAATCCATCACCCCCATCGGCCCACCATGGGTCAGCGCACGGATGTTGATAAAGCGGTTGAAATAGGCCCACCCTTTCTCCTGAATGGCGTAGACCTGGGTCATGAACACAGAGACCAGAGCCAAGGCGAGGGGGACGTTCAGGTCCGTGTTGGCAGCGCGGAGGAAGGGAAGCAACACGGAGTCCCCTGGCTCGTGGGTAAGCAAGAGGAAAGGACCAAGCTCTTGAACCTGATGGCCTTCCCCTCCCTCGGCGGCCTCGATGACCCCGATGCTCTCGAAGCCGGGGAACAACTCGATCCAGTTGGCGACGAGGATGAAGATGAAGAAGGTGATCAGGAAAGGGGCCATCCTCTCGGCCCGCTCGCCCAGCACATCCCGCAGAAGGCCCGAAACGCCCTCGAAGATCCACTCCACGACATTCTGCGCCCCGCGCGGGACCCATGCCTCGGGCTGACCGGCCCGGATGTGCCGGGTGCCCACGGCGGCGCCGACGATCAGGATGAGATCGGCGATGAACGTTCCCAGAAGCGAGTTGGGGATCCGCAGCGCGCCGATATGGAGAAACTCTGCTGGCATCTGGATATGGGGCTGCACCACCCCGCCCACCGCCTCCTTGACCGCTCCCCCGCCCACCGGGCTGAGGATGCAGGAGAACACGCAGAGACCTATGACGAGGAGAATGACCAGGAGAATGCCCACTTTTTTCATACCTTATCCTCTTCGGAACCCTCTTGAGGCATTTTCGTCGGAGGCGGTTGCGTCCTTCGGGCGGTGGCAAGCGCCACGTAGACTGAGAGGATCAGGCTCACCGGGATGCTTCCCAGCACCAGTCCCAACGTGAACCACGGGCGGGTACCCAGGTGGCTATCCAGCCACAGTCCCAGGGCCAGCGCGCCCAGTATGACCACCACCGTGAGGCAGCCGATCTGGGCCACTCCCTCGGCGATGATTGCCCCTTCCCGCCACCCCAGCCCCTTCCTCTCCTCCGACCCCTCTGACCCGCTCATCTCCCCTCTGCTGAATTATACCTGAAGAAGACGAAAGGGCAACCAACTAAAACCACGCCGCGCTGGCTCGCCAGACCAGGTTGAAAATCGGCGCGCCGAGGACGCCCAGGAGGACGATGGCTGCCATGGTAAACCCCAGCACCCACCGGGAGGGCACCGGCACCGGCAGCGGTTCATCCTCCTGCTCAGACCGGCGCTCAAACGCCACCTTGACCACGTTCAGGTAGTAGTACAGGCTCACGATGACGTTCAGCACGCCGACCACCGCCAGAGCGATCAGCCCGCTCTGCACTGCCCCGGCGAAGAGGAACAGTTTCCCCACGAAGCCGCCGAAGGGCGGCACGCCGCCCAGGGAGAAGAGGGCGATCATCAGCGACCAGGCCAGGAACGGGGAACGACGGCTCAGCCCGGCGAAGGTGTTGATCTCCTCGCTCCCGGTGAGGTTAGAGACCAGGACGACCACGCCGAAGGCGGCGATGTTGGTCACGGTGTAGACGATGAGATAGAAGGCCATCGCCGCCACCCCCAACCGGGAGGCTGCCGCCACGCCGATGAGGATGTACCCCGCCTGGGCCACGCTGGAGTAGGCCAGCATACGCTTGATGTTCCGCTGTGGGATGGCGAACAGGTTCCCCAACGTCATCGTCACCATCGAGATGGCGACCACCAATGCCACCCACTCCCCCTCCAGCGCCGGGAACAGGAAGTGGAGCGCCCGCACCAGCACGGCGAACCCGGCGGCCTTCGAGGCCACGGAGATGAAGGCGGTGATGGGCGTCGGCGCTCCCTGGTAGACGTCGGGGGTCCAGAAGTGCATCGGCACCATCGCCACCTTGAAGCCCAGCCCCACCACGACCATTAGGAAGCCCACCATGGCCAGCGAAAAGGGGGCCTCCGTCAGCGCCGCTGCGACCTGCTCATACCCGATCCCCCCCGTGGTCCCATAGAGCAGGCTCAGGCCGTACAGCATCACCGCCGAGGTGAAGGCCCCGAACAGGAAGTACTTCAGCCCGGCCTCAGACGAAAGGGGAGTCTCCCGCAGGTAGCCCACCAGGATGTAGGCGCTGATGCTGGTGAGTTCGATCGCCACGTAGAGCATCACCAGATTCTCCGCCACCGCCATCAGACACATCCCCAACAGGGAGAAGAGCAACACCCCGTAATAGGGGCCGTCCTGGGGCAGGGGCCGAAAGTCCATGGACATCAATGCCACCAGAATCCCGCCCAACAGGAAGACGGCGCGGAAGACCTGCCCCACACTGTCCACCCGGACCATGCCCCCAAAGGCCGGACCTCTCGAGGCCGGCCACAGGAACGACGCCACCAGGACGATGAGCAGGCCAGCCGCCGTCCAGATCCCCAGCGACCGCTTCCGCTCCGCCGGCAGAGCCAGGTCCACTCCCAGCACGACCAGGGCCAGGATCAGCAGGAGACCCTCCGGCAAGATCGAGAGAAGCCAGACTGCGTTGAAAACCGTGCCGCCTCCCACCTATGCACCTCCCAAGAGCGCCAGCACCGACTCCACACCGGAGCGGATCAGAGGGGTGATCAGGGCAGGGAACAACCCACCCACGATGAGGACTGTGCTTAGCATCACCAGCGCCACCTTATCCAGCGGACTCACCGGCGGTACGTCGGCGTATTTGGGTTTCAATGCGCCGAAGAAGACGTACTGGAGAGCGCGCAGGATGTAGGCTGCCGTCCCTAGTATCCCCACTGCCGAGACGATAGCGACCACCGGGTACCAGGGGGCCAGGTCCGCCGCCCGCCACAGGCCCAGGAAGACCTGCACCTCGGCGATGAAGCCCAAGAGCCCCGGCATGCCCATCGAGGCCAGCCCGGCCACGATGAAAGCGATCGCTGGCTGCGGCAGCCTCCGCACCATCCCGCCCAGTTCCTTGATCTCCCGATTGTGGGTCCGGTCGTACACCATCCCCACGATAGCGAAGGACATCGCCGCGATGATCCCGTGGGCGAACATCTGCGTCACCGCGCCGCTCCAGCCCAGTTCGTTCAGCGCCGCGAAGCCCATCAACACGATGCCCATGTGGGCCACGCTGGCGAACCCGATGATGTACTTGAAGTCGGTGTGGACCAGGGCGATGAACGTGGCGTAGATGACGTTCACCACCATCAGGAAGACCAGGTAGGGCATCCAGAACTGGGCCCCCTCCGGCAGGAGAAGCACCGCCACGCGGAAGGCGGTGAAAGCCCCCACGTTCTTGAGCACCCCCGCGTGGAGCATAGAGACCGCCGTGGGCGCGGCGGCGTATCCATCGGGGGACCAGGAGTAAAAAGGCCAGATGCTCGCCAGCACCGCGAAGCCCATAAAGATGGGCAGGAACCAGATGCGTTGGAAGGCCGGGGAGAACCCCACTCCCTCCAGTGCCACCATGTCGAACGTGCCGAGGCCCGAGGTAAAGTAGATGGCCAGGATGCCCACCAGTGACACCAGGCTCCCCAGCAGCAGGTACAGGGTCAGTTTCATCGCCCCGTACTCCCGCAACGGCTTCCAGCCCCACGTGACAATGAGGATATAGATGGGGAAGAGCACCAATTCATAGAAAAGGACCAGGAGGAACAGGTCCAGCATCGTGAAGGCGCCGAACACCCCCACCCCCATCAGCAGCAGGAGGGCGAAGAACTCCCGCGGGCGGTCGTCAATGTGCCATGAGATGAGGACGGCGGAGAAGAGGAGCAGACCGTTGAGGAGGACCAGCATCACCCCCATCCCGTTGACGCCCACGTGATAGGAGGAACCGATGGCGGGGATCCACGGCGCCTGCTCCACGAACTGATAGCCGCCGGCACCCCGGTCGTAGGCCAGGAAGCCCCAGATGGCCAGGGCCAGTGAGATGAACGAGCCAGCAGCGGCCAACACCTTCGGCTCCGTCTGCCGATCCTTCGGCAGGAGGAGGATCAGGACGGCCGTCACCGCCGGGGCGAAGATGATCACACTCAGCAAGGGGAAATTCATCGCCACCTCACTTTCCATCGGTTAGCCGATCAGCCGCATCACCGTCGCATTGAACAGGTTGATGAGCCAGGAGGGCCACACGCCGATGAGGAACATCAACACCATCAGCGGCGCAAGGGCGATCGCCTCACGGGCGCTGATCTCTTTCATCCCCTCCCAGCGTGGGTTGAGCGGTCCCAGAAGCACCTTCTGGATGGTCCACAGCAGGTAGGCCGCGGTGAAGACCAACCCCAGAGTCGCCAGCGCCGTGATCAGCGTGAAGACCGGCCAGGCCCCCCGGAAGACCAGAAATTCACTGACGAAGCCGTTCAGCCCGGGCAGCCCCAGCGAGGCCAGCGTGCAGAAGAGCAGCACCCCACCGTAGGCCGGCACCGCCACCCCCAGCCCGCCAAACGCCTTCAGGTCCCGCGTGTGGGCCCGCTCGTACACCACGCCCACCAGGGCGAACATCGCCGCTGCGGTGATGCCGTGGTTGAACATCTGCAGGACCGCGCCATTGGCCGCCAGCGTCGCATCCAGCGGGTCCACCCCGCCGCCCAGCGCCAGGGCCGCCACGGCGATGCCCAGCACCACGAAGCCCATGTGCCCCACGGAGGAGTAGGCCACCAGCCGCTTGAAGTCATCCTGCCCCAGCGCCGCCAGCCCGCCGAAGATCGCCGCTCCCAGCCCCAGGAGCGCCAGCACCCAGGCGAACTGGGCCGACTGCTGGGGGAAGAGAGGCAGCACCAGCCGCAGGAAGCCGTAGGCCCCCAGTTTCAGCAGGACCCCGGCCAGGATCATCGAGCCGGCCGTGGGAGCCTCGGTGTGGGCGTCCGGCAGCCAGGTGTGGAAGGGCCATACCGGGACTTTGATGGCGAAGGCGATGGTGAAAGCCCAGAAGCCGATCGCCTTGATCACGGCGATGGGCAGCCCGAAAAGCGACACGCTGAAGGCCGGCCAGAACTCCCGGAGGCGGACGATGTCGAAGGTGCCCGCCGTCAGCCCGATCACCTGGATCGCCAGCAGCAGGCCTAACGAACCGGCCATGGTGTAGAGAATGAATTTGAAGGCGGCGTAGGTACGTGCCCCGACCTTCATGCCACCCCAGAGTTCCCGCTCCCCCTTCTCGCTGCCCCACTGATTGATCAGGAAATACATCGGCACCAGGCCGATCTCCCAGAAGACGAAGAAAATGATCAGATCCAACGCCACAAAGACGCCCAGCATCCCCATCTCCAGCATCAGGAACAGAGCGAAATAGGACCGCACCCCCTCCTTAATGCTGAAAGAGATCAGGAGCGCCAGCGGGGTCAGGAGTGTCGTCAGAAGGAGCATCGTCAGGCTGATGCCGTCAATCCCCAGGTGATATGAGGAGCCGATCTGGGGGAACCACTCCACTTGCTCCTCAAACTGGAAGCCGGGGGCGTGTGGCTGGAAGTTGGCCCACGTCAGAACGGAGAGCGCCAATGGGATGAGGCTGACCAGGAACGAGACCCACTTGATCAGCCGCTCCTGATCCCGGGGCAGGAGCATCACCAGCCCGGCCCCCAGCAGGGGGATGAAGGTGATCAGCGTCAGCAGGTGAGTTTGGATGAAATCCATGCGGCCCCCTTCGAACCTACGACAGGAACAGGATGTACAGCAGGGCAAAGGCGCACAGGAACATCAGCACTTGAAGCAGATAGTACTGCACCTGGCCCGTCTGCAGGGCCTTGCGAAACTCCCGTCCGGTGACCCCGATAACCCTGGCTGTGCCATCCACCATGGTGCCATCAACGACCACCCGGTGGACCCATCGGTTCATCACGCCGAGGACCTCCCCAACCCTGGCCACACCGTGCAGGATGCCGTCAATCACGCCTCGATCCAGCCCGCGATAGACCGCCTTCGCCAGCCAGAGGGCGGGGCGGATGAAGACCAGGTGATACAACTCGTCCACGTAGTACTTATTGCGCAGGAGAGTGTGGATCGGGCCCAGCCAACGGACCAACGGGTCGGGCCGGCCCTCCGCCAGGGGATGCCAGCCGTAGACCAGCCAGCCCGCCCCCAGCCCTGTCAGCGCCGCGGCCACGGAGATCGCCAATGGCACCGGGTTGAAGGGCAGGCTTTCCGGCACCTCTCCCAACGTCGCGCCCACGAAGTGGTGGAAGAAGTTATAGCCGAGAATCTGTCCCAGCACCGGGAAGTCCTCCGGCACTCCCACAAAGCCAAAAAAGATGGCGAACAGGGCCAGCACCACCAGGGGTGCGGTCATCGTCCAGGGAGTCTCGCGGGCGTGCTCGGCGTGCTCGCCGCGAGGCTCACCGGCGAAGGTCAGGCAAATCTGCCGCATCGTGTAGAAGGCAGTCAAGAGCGCCGCCACCGCCAGCAGGATATAGACTACCAGAACCGGTATGTCTCCTTCCACAATGCCGGCGTGGAAAGCGTGGGCCAGGATCTCGTCCTTGCTCCAGAAGCCGGCGGTGATGATGGGGAAGCCAGAGAGAGCAAACCCACCTGCCAGGAAGGTCCAGAAGGTGACCGGCATGCGCCTGCGCAGCCCGCCCATCTCCATCATGTCCTGCTCATGGTGGGAGCCGATGATGACCGAGCCGGAGCCCAGGAACAGGAGCGCCTTGAAGAAGGCGTGGCTGAGCAGATGGAAAGCCGCCGCCACGTAGGCTCCGATCCCCAGCGCGGCGACCATATATCCCAACTGGCTGATGGTGGAATAGGCCAGCACCCGCTTGATGTCGTCCTGGGCCACGGCTATGGTAGCGGAGAAGAGTGCAGTGAAGGCACCGACGGCGGCCATCGCAATCATCGGCGGGGTGCGCGCTCCACGTTCCAATCCCACCGATAGGAGCGGGAACATCCGCACCACCAGGTAGACACCGGCCGAGACCATTGTCGCGGCGTGGATCATGGCGCTGACCGGTGTGGGGCCTTCCATCGCGTCGGGCAACCAGACGTGAAGGGGGAACTGAGCAGACTTGCCCACCGTCCCGCCGAAGAGCAGCAACCCCACTGCCGCCGCGACAGACAGGCCAGGGATGACGGAGGGAGTAACACCCAGGTGGTGCAGCACCTCCGAATCGCGCAGGATGGCATCGAAACTCAGGGTGCCCGTCTGGGTGTACAGGTAGGCGATGCCCAGGAGCATAATCACATCGCCAACGCGGGTGACGAGGAAGGCCTTGATGGCCGCCAGGTAGGCCGAGCGTTTCTCGAACCAGAAGCCGATCAGCAGGTAGGAGCAGAGCCCCATGATCTCCCAGAAGATGAAGAGCATCAGCAGATTGTCGGCCACCGTCAGCCCCAGCATGCCGGTGGCGAAGAGGCTGATGTAGGCGAAGAAACGGGAGTAGCGGGGGTCGCCACGCATGTAGCCCACGCTGTAGAGGAAGATGGCCAGGCAGGTGATGGAGACAAAAAAGAGTGTGATCGCCGTCAGTGGGTCCACCATCACTCCCATCGAGAAAACCGCCTCTCCCGTCGGGAGCCAGGGGAACTGCGCAGCAACGGGATGTTCTGTCAGATGCTCCCCGCCCCAGCCCACGACGCTCCAAAAGACGATCTGGGCCAGGAGAAAGGAAATGGCCATCGCACCGATGGCGATGGAGTGGCTGACCCGTTTCCAGCGGTTGAAGAACAGGACAATCAATCCAAAGGCCAGAAATGGGGGCAACGGGATCAACAAAGTCAACAGTCTGAGCATATCCTGAACGGTCATGTCTGGCACAACCCTTTCACCACTTAAGCATGTTGATATTATCCACGTCAATCATATCGCGGTGGCGGTAGACCGCGATGATGAGCGCCAAACCCACCGCCGCCTCGGCTGCAGCCACGGCGTAGACGAACAATGCGAAAGCCTGTCCGGTCACACCTCCTGGCTCCAGGTAGCGCCAGAAGGCGACCAGGTTGATGTTGACACCATTGAGCATCAGTTCAATGCCCATCAGGACGGCGATACCGTTACGCCGCGCCAGGACACCGTAGGCACCGATGCAGAACAACGCCGCCGCCAGGACGAGATACCATTCCAAAGGAACCATAATCATCGCTCCCTTGCGATTGTCACCGCGCCGATGAGCGCGACCAAGAGCAAGACTGACGCGACCTCAAAGGGCAGGACGAATCCTGCGGGGTCCACCAGTGCTCTCCCAAGATTAGCAATACTGTCTGAGGAAACAGACTCAGAAGTGACACCCCAGTCATGGTTCAGTGCCACCCATCCCAACATGCCACACAGAACCAATGCCGCCAGCGCTGCCGCCCACCACTGGCGATTGGCTCTAGGTAGAAGGGGGTTCATCATCTCCCGCGTGAGCATAATGGCGAAGATAATCAGGATGGCGATGCCGCCGATATAGATGAACAACTGCACAGCAGCCAGGAAAGGGGCCTCCAACAACACGTACAGCCCCGCCACGCCGAAGAACGCGAGAACCAGGAACAACGCAGCGTGGAACACATTGCGCCGTACCACCACCATCAGTGCTGCGCCCAACGTGATCACGCCAAAGATAATGAACAAAACCTGTTGAAGTGTGATTTGCATAGTCAGAGCCTCTAAACTAGCAGTCAGTGGTCAGGGGCTAGCAAGTGGCAGCTAGTCATTAGTTGCCAGTCTCTAACCCCCAGCCCCTAACTGCTGCTGCGCCCGCCGACCAGCTATCGCCAACACACCCAGCACCGCCAGCGCCAGCAGGACGTTAGCACCCAAGAGCGCCCCCACCTGTATCCATGGATTCTCAAGAGTATGTGGCACTGCCTTACCCACCAGCGCCACCACACAGACGTTCACCAGCGCCAGCGGCGTCAGAAACTTCCAACTAAATCCCAGTATCTGGTCAATTCGCAGCCGGGGAAGCGTGTACTGGAAGAACTGAATCACCAGGATGACCACAAATATCTTGAGCACGAGCCAGAGCGTGCCCAGCACGGGCACCTGGTCCACCCACGGCCCTCGCCAGCCACCCAGGAAAAGGATGGCGAAGAGAGCGGACATCGCCGCCTGGTTCATGAATTCGGCCAGGAAGAACAAGCCGAACTTTATGCCGCTGTACTCGATAAAGTACCCGGCCACGATCTCCGAGTCGGCTTCCACCAGGTCGAAGGGGCGCCGCCCCAACTCCGGCAGGGCGGCAGCCACGAAGAGCAGCGCCGTCAGAGGCAGTGCGAATAAGAACGCCACGTCCTGAGATGCGATGATGTCTTGCATCGAAAACGAGCCGGCCACCATCACCACGGTCAGTACCGCGAGCACCTGGGGGATCTCGTAACTGATCAGCGTGGCAATGCCACGCAGAGCTCCCAGCAGTGCGTACTTGTTGTTGGACCCCCAACCGGCCATCAGTATCGCCACCATACCCCCCGAACCGAGGGAGAGGACGTAGAAAATCCCGATGCTGAGATCAGAGCCGATCACCCCCTTGCCGAGTGGGATCACCGCCCAGATCAGCACGGCAATGGCAAATATCAGTAGGGGGGCGATGTTGAAAACCCATCGGTTGGCGGCAGCGGGGATCACGTCCTCCTTGGTGAACATCTTAATGGCATCGCCGAAAACCTGAAGGAGGCCGTAGGGGCCGCCGTAGGCACCGGAGTTGTTAGGGCCGAGCCGGTCCGCTATGCGGGCGACGATCTTGCGCTCAAACCAGATGAGGAAGAAGAGAGACATCACCGGGACCAGGGCGAGTACAAACGCGCCAGCAGCCAGCGTGATCACATGCACCCAGACATCGGGCAGGCCTATACTGACCACCAACCCCTGAAACCATAGTCCAATGTTGATGAACAAGTCCTTGACAAATTCCAGGAATTCCATGCAGTCAACTCCTGTGGGCCTCGTCGCAAGCCTCAGCTAGGCGGCAGTGGCTTACATCCACCTAAGCATGCCCTTGCGCCAGAGGTAGACCAGGCCGCCAAGCAGAATCAAGATGAAGATGATCGCCTCGATCACGGCGTAGAGTCCCAGCGCATTGTAGGCCAGCGCCCACGGCAACAGAAACACCGCTTCGACGTCGAACACGACGAAGGCGATGGCAAAGATGTAGTATTGCGCCTTGAACTGGACCCAGGTCTCGCCGTGGGTCTGCATGCCACATTCGTAAGTTTCTGCTTTACGGGGATTGGGCTTCTTGGGGCGGACAAGAAAGGCCATAAACGGTGGGGCAACGCCGAAGATGAGCGCGACGACCAGAAAGACACCGATGAAAGCAAACTCATTCAGCAAAGTGAGCCTCCGAAGATTGATCGAGAGCGCAAGCGGTGGTCACTATTGTAGCACGGTTGGAATCAAAGCGTCAACAAGGGCAAAGTTTATCATATTTTGACAATTGCGTCAAGTTAGTAGGAGCCACAGCACACCTTGCTTCCCTCCCCATTCTGCGGTACAATCTTTCCTAAGCACCAGGAGGGGGAGAGTCCGCTATGCCTGAGATAATTCACATCCAGGACATCGCTCGGCACGTGGGTGAAGAAGTCACGCTAGAGGGATGGCTCTACAATCGCACCGACAAGGGGAGACTCCAGTTCCTCCAGGTGCGCGACGGCACCGGCTTCGCCCAATGCCTCGTCTTCCAGAAGGAGGTCAGCCCGGAGGTCTTCTCGGCGGCCCAGACTCTGACCCAGGAGTCGTCTCTCGTCGTCACCGGCACCGTCCGCCAGGACTCCCGTGCTCCGGGCATCCCTGGCGGCTACGAAGTCGGCGTTACCGGCCTGCAGGTGCTCCAGACGGCTCGGGACTATCCCATTCAGCCCAAAGAGCATGGGGTCGAGTTTCTGATGGACCACCGCCACCTGTGGCTCCGCTCGCAGCGACAGTGGGCCGTGCTGCGGCTGCGGGCTACCGTCATCCGCGCCATCCGCGACTGGCTCGATGAGCACGGCTTCGTCAACATGGACACCCCCATCCTCACCCCAGCCGCGTGCGAGGGCACATCCACCCTCTTTGAGACCGACTACTTCGGCGAGCCAGCCTACCTGGCTCAGTCTGGCCAGCTCTACAACGAGGCCGACATCTATTCCTTTGGCCGTGTCTACTGCTTCGGCCCCACCTTCCGCGCCGAGAAGTCCAAGACCCGCCGCCACCTGACCGAGTTCTGGATGGTTGAGCCGGAAGCGGCCTTCTGCGATCTCGATCAGTTGATGGAGATCGAGGAGCAATTTGTCTCATACATCGTCCAGACTTGCCTGCGCGAACGGGCGCAGGAGCTGGCATTGTTGGAACGGGATACCAGCCACCTGGAGAAGGTGATACCCCCCTTCCCCCGCATCTCTTACGACGAGGCGCTGGAGATGCTGGCAGAGATTCGAGAGCAGACGAAGGATGATGAACTCAAAAAGCTCCTGGAAATCGAATGGGGGGATGACTTTGGCTCGCCTCACGAGACGGAACTGACCAAACGGTTCGAGAAGCCGGTCTTCGTCTACGGCTATCCAACCTACGCCAAGGCGTTCTATATGGAGCCCTGGCCCGGACGCCCGGAAATCTCCAAGAGCGCAGACCTGCTGGCCCCGGAGGGATATGGGGAGATCATCGGCGGCTCGGAGCGCATCTCCGACCCTGACCTGCTGCTCCAGCGGATCAGGGAGTGGAACCTGCCCCGCGAAGCGTTCGAGTGGTATATTGACCTGCGACGGTACGGGTCGGTTCCTCACTCCGGCTTCGGACTAGGGGTGGAGCGTACTGTGACCTGGGTCTGCGGCCTGGACCATCTACGGGAGACGATTCCCTTCCCGCGTATGTTGAAGCGTGTATATCCGTAGAAAATCAAGGAGGAAGTAGTGCGAACGGAGAAAGATCGGAAGCGAGCTCAAAGGCAGACTCGCAAGCGGAAGTTGCGCTATCTGCGTGAGCGGTTGGCGCAGGCGACCGACCTCGCTGAGCGACAGCGGTTGATCGGGAAGATTCGTCGTGTGAGCCCCACTGCGCCTGCGCCGGAGGGGCAGCAATCTCGTAGCGCACTAATGGAACTTCTCGTTTGTGGTAGTGACGACTTTAGTCGTTCCAAGCGACTGAAGTCGCTACTACCTCCCACAGATTTTACCAGGCTCATTTGAATGCGCTTTCAGGGGAGCCTGGGGAGCCAGGCTGAGAGGGTGCCCCGGTCGCAGACCACCGGCACCGACCCTGGGAACCCGATCTGGATAATACCAGCGGAGGGGAGACAGCCCGGCTGCCCTGTACAGCCGCCCCGCTGGCCGTGGCGATTCTTCTATGTGAGGTGACGATGCGCGCCGTTATCTTCACCAACGGGGAGTTCGCCGATGCACAGAGTGCGCGGGATCTGTTGCGCCCCGACGACCTCATCATCGCCGCCGACGGAGGGGCCCATCACGCCTTAGCCGCCGGCGTGGTCCCCCACGTCGTCATCGGCGACCTCGATTCGCTGTCCCCTGACGAGCAGGCCCACGGGGAGGCGGCCGGCTCGCAGATTGTTCGCTTTCCGCCCCGCAAGGACGAGACCGACCTGGAACTGGCGCTCCTGCACGCTGCACGCGAAGGCGCAACCGAGATCCTCATCCTGGCTGCCCTGGGGGGGCGGCTCGATCAGACCATCGCCAACGTGCTGTTGCTCTCGTTGCCTGAGTTGAAGGGGCTTGACGTGCGCATTGTGGAGGGGGCACAGGAAGCGTTCCTCATCTATGACAAAGCGCTCATCGAGGGCCAGCACGGCGACACCGTCTCCCTCATCCCGCTGGGAGGTGACGCGGTGGGCGTGACGGCCGAGGGGTTGGAGTGGCCGCTGCACGAGGACACCTTGCGCTTCGGGCCAGCGCGGGGGGTGAGCAACGTGCTGACGGCGGAGCAGGCCCGCGTGCGCGTGCGGCGCGGCACACTCCTGTGTGTGATCACACACGCGAAAGATCAACCTCCCGCCCCAGAAAGTGGTTGAGCGGCCCGTGGCCGTGCCCGATCTGCAGGTCTACGGCTGCTCGCAGCGTCGCCGTCAGGTACGCCTTGGCGACGCACACCGCCTCCTGCACAGGCTGCCCCTTGGCCAGTTCGGCGGCGATGGATGAGGCGAAGGTGCAGCCTGTGCCATGGGTGTTGGGCGTGTCCACGCGCGGCGCGTCGAACTCAGTGAACTCTTGGCCGTCGTACAGCACGTCTATCGCAGCGCTGACCTCTTCCAGGGGCAGATGGCCGCCCTTCACCACCACGTGGTGCGCCCCCATCCCATGGATGGCCTCGGCCGCCCGGCGCATGTCATCCACGGTGCGTATCTCCAGGCCCGTCAGTACCTGGGCCTCGTGGTGGTTGGGGGTGATGACGTAGGCCAAGGGCAACAATTCCTCGATCAGGGCCTCGCGTGCTTCGGGCCGCAACAGCGGGTCGCCGCTCTTCGCGACCATCACCGGGTCCACGACCAAACGTTCCATCCCATAACGTTGCACACGGTCGGCCACCACCCGGATGATGTCGGCGTTGGACAGCATGCCTGTCTTCCAGGCGTCAGCGCCGATATCGTCCATCACGGAGTCAATCTGCTGACCCACGAAATCGGCCGGCAATTCGACCACGCCCTGCACGCCCGTGGTGTTCTGGGCGGTGATGGCGGTCAGGGCGCTGCAGCCAAACACACCCCTGGCGGCGAAGGCTTTCAGGTCTGCCTGGATACCAGCCCCACCACCAGAGTCCGACCCGGCGATGGTAAGTACCTTTTTCATCAGGAACCTCCTCAGGTATCACGCATCACGCATTACGTATCACGATGACAACTCCCAGCGTGACGACTGCCACCCCCAGTACTATCCAATCCGCGGTGCGCATCCGATACTCCCGCACAAAGGTGCGCCCTGGCCGACCGAAGCCCCGCGCTTCCATCGCCTCGGCCAGTTCGTCGGCCAACTGGAAGGCCTGAACCAGCAGCGGCGCCATCAGAGCCGGGTAGTGGCGCAGCGCAGCCAGACCAGGCTCCAGCGGGATGCCCCGCGAGCGTTGGGCGTCGAAGATGTTCTGGGCCTTGCGACCGATCACCGGCACAAACTGCAACGACGTGCTGAACACGAAAGCGACCTCGTAGGGCAGGCCAGCCTTCACCAGAGCGTTGCCCAGGTCCTCCGGCGGTGTGGTGCGGAAGAACAGGAAGAAAGCAGAGGTCAGCGCCACCAGGCGCAGGCTGGCGGTCACGGCGGTGACAAGGTCGAAGGCCCACAGCGAGATGGCAAACCAGGTCGCCGTCATCGCCGCCACCATGCGCAGCCAGCGTAGATACTGGCGTCCCTCCCCGACGGCCAGCACGAGCAACAACAACAGGCCCAGTTCCACCACCAGCGACGTGGGCTGGCCTGTGATGATGATCAGCACCGCGTACAGCACCGTCAGGCCCAACCGAGTGCGCGGGTCCAGGATCACTTTCGGCCTCCTGCCAGCGCTTGTTGAATCCGAAACCTCTGCGTCGGTTCCAGGCCCGCTCGGCGCATGGCCGCCACATCACTCATGACTTCCCAGGGATGCCCGGTGGTCAGCATCTCTCCCCCGGCCAGCAATGCCCAGCGGTCGGCGTGCTGCTCCGCGAATTCCAGATCGTGGGTGACCAGGACCACCGTCTGGCCGCGTGCCCGCAAATCCCGCAGCGCATCGCCCAGAGCCTGGCGGAAGGGCCAGTCCTGCCCCGTCGTCGGCTCATCCAGCACCAGGATTTCGGGCCGGGCGGCCAGGCTAGCTGCGAAGGCCACGCGTTTCTTCTCCCCCTCGCTCAGCCGGTAGGGCGAGCGTTCCAGGAGTGGTTCCAGGCCAAATAGCGCCACCAGTTTCCGCAGCCAGGTCTCGTCGTAACGCTCCAGCGCCCGCGCCCCCACCTCGATCTCCTCCCGGACCTGGAACTTGAAGAACTGGTTGTTGGCGTTTTGAAAGGCCAGGCCCACGTGGCGGGCCAGGCGCGAGACCCCGACCCGGCGCGTGTCCTGTCCCAGCACCGCCACTCGTCCCTGGTCTGGCCGGTAGAGGCCGTTGAAGTGCTTGATCAGCGTGGTCTTGCCGGAACCGTTGGCCCCCACCACCGCCAGGCACTCGCCCGTCCGGAGCGTCAGGCTCACTCCTCGCAGGGCTGGCGTCTCTCCGAAGGAATAGGTGACATTCTCCGCCTGAAGCACGTTGCCGTCCCTGGACGCTCCGGCAGCCTGGGAGACGGGTAGCAAATCCGGGGACAGCGCCAGTCTGTTTAAACCTGAGACCAATTCTTCCACGCTGAGGGGGATTTCCGGCAAGCCGAGCGCCTGGGCTACGCGCACCACCGGCGGCAGATTCAGTCCGAAGGTCGTGACATCTTCGGCCAACACGGCCCTGGGCGACCCGTCCAGCACGATTCGCCCCTGGTGCAGCACCAGTAGGCGGCTCGCGTCGGCGAGGGTGTTTTGCAGCCGGTGCTCGGTGAGCACGATGGCCGTGCCCCGTTGGTGAATCTCCCGGAGCGCGGCCCGCACCCGGCCAACGTTGGCTGGATCCAGGCTGGCGTAAGGCTCGTCCAAGACGATGACCCGGGGGCGCAGGGCGAGAACGGCTGCGATGGTCACCAACTGCTGCTCCCCACCGGAGAGTTGGTGCGGGTTTCGATCCAGCAGGTGGGCGATCCCCACGATCTCCACAGCTTCCTTCACCCGCCGGCCGATCTCCCCTCGGGACAGTCCTAGGCTCTCCAGCCCGAAGGCCAGTTCCCGCTCCACCGTGCTGTTGAAAAGCTGGGCCTCAGCGTTCTGGGGAATCAAACCGGCGTGGGCGAAGAGCTCGCCAACCGGGTGATCTCGTGTATCAAGCCCGGCCACCTTCACGTGGCCCTCCATCAGCCCACCGTAAAAGTGTGGGATCAGCCCGTTGAAGGTCCGGCACAGCGTGGACTTCCCTGATCCGCTAGCACCACAGACCAGCAGATACTCCCCCGACTTAACGTGCAGGTTCAGGTCCTCCAGAACCCAGCCTGGCCCAGCGGCGGTGTAGCGGTAGCGGAGGTTGTGAATCTCAATCACGGGCTCAGGCACCCGTCGTCGGCTCTCCTTTCAGTTCGACATAGCCCACCCGCTCCAGGAGCTTCAGCGCCAGCACACCCACCACGGTACCCAGGATGGTGCTACCCAGGAACGAGGCGATGAGCACGCCCATGGCCATTGTCTTGTGCATAAAGACGGGCGCCACCACCCATCCGCTGACCAGCGCAGCGATTAGCCCGGTGCCGATGATCTCGCCCAGCGCTGCCAGGTAGACGTTGCGGCTATAGCGGTAGGCATAGCCGGCCAGGAACGCGCCCATCATCCCGCCGGGAAAGGCCAGCAGCGTACCCACGCCCAGCGCGTTGCGGATGACGCCGATGATGGCGGCGATGGCCATCGCCCACCACGGTCCCAGCAAGATCGCCCCCACGACGTTCACGAAGTGCTGGGTGGGATTAACCTTGGCGATCCCCACAGGGAAGGAGGTGAAGGGTGACAATGCCACGCCGATGGCGACGAGGATCACCGCCTGTGCTACCTTACGTGTATTGGTTTGCATGGTTCTGCTATCTTCTCCTTATTGGTAGTGTGATAGCCGGTTGCGCAACCGATCTCTAGGATTCTGTCGCTACTTTCCACGCCCAGCGCCTCGAACAAATCCACAGGGTCTTCGAACAAGCCTTTCAGCCAGTATAGCAAGCGTGCTATGACAAGTTTCATGTAGCTGTCCCTTCCCGCCGCCCGGTGCCTGCCCGACCACAACAAAATACGAGATAGTCAGGGATTATGTGCTTGGATACGCGGAAGCCGCACCGGCCTGAAGAGCCGGCGCTGGATTACCCCTTACCGTTGCAGAAAGCCACCTAGCACCGCCTGTTTACGGCGGTGCGGGGCTCACGATGGCATGGTCAGCTTCGGCGTCAGTTAGGCGAGCACTGCGTCACCTCGGGTCTCATCTACCGGCTCACCTGTCAAATGCTGACGCACTATTGGTATGCAGCCGTAGTCGGCAAAAACAATCACCCGGTCGCCTTCCCGCAAAATCGTTTTGCCGTGGGCTATATGCAGCTTGCGCCCCCGCCGCACGGAGACGATAAGGCATTCTTCAGGCAAGCTGATCTCACTGACCTGCTGCCCAATGACCGGCGACTGAGGGGGAATCTCGACCTGCACAAAGCTCGCGCTGTCCAACTTGCCAAGGCGCAGCACCTCGACCTGGTGCTGGTGTTGGGCACGCTTGACGATGGCCTGATTGTAAGCGCGGATGATGTCAGGCCGACGTACCACGCCCACCAGTCTGTTTGACCCCTCCTGCTCAACTACCGGTAACCGGCCTACATCGCGGACACCCATCCGGCGCAGTGCCTTCCACATCGGCTCGTAGGGGTAGGTCACCAACAGATCTCTGGTAGTGGCGATGTCGGCCACCGTTTTATCTGCAATCGGCCCCGCCGCCAGTGCCCACTCCAGGTCTTGAATGCTGACTACCCCAGCCAGTTCGCCTGCCCCGTTCACCACGGGGAACCCATGGTGATGGGTACGTGCGAACTCGTCCACTAGCTCCTCCAGCGACATACTCAGAGGGACCACATCCACATCTGTAGTCATAGTCTCGCCAACGGTCATCCCCTGCATTACGTCAATGTCTTGCCCCTGTTGCAGGTGTATGCCACGTCGGCTCAGTTTGAGCGTATAGATGGATTCGCGACTGATGATTCGGGAGATCAGAGTGCTTGTCACCGTTGCCAGCATCAGTGGCAGGATGATGCGATAATCGCGGGTCATCTCGAACAAGATGAGAATAGCCGTCACCGGTGCGTGGGCCGCGCCGCTGAAAACGGCTGCCATCGCGACCAGCGCATAGGCGCCCGCGGGGGCAGTGATAGTTGGGAAAAGCTGATGCACTAACTGGCCAAAAGTCTCTCCCAGCATCGCTCCCATAAAGAGCGATGGTGCAAAGATTCCACCGGAACCACCGGAACCGAGGGTGAGAACAGTGGCAAGCAATTTGACCAAGAGCAACGTGAGGGTCACCCCAAGCGCCAGGTGGCCAAACAGCGCCTGGTTGATACTGTCGTAGCCCACGCCAAAGACACGCGGAAACCCATCGGCCTTGGACGTGAGGATACCCATCACGCCCAACAGAAGACCGCCGAGCGCCGGTTTGAAATATTCGGGAACGCGTATCTTATCCCACAAATCCTCCGACAGATAGAGCAGTCGGGTAAAGCTGGCCGAGACCAGAGCTGCCAGGACGCCCAGCAAGGTATACAATACCAACTCCCACGGGCTGACCAGCGCGTATTCGGGAACGGCAAAGGCGCGCAGGTCTCCTTCAAAAATATGGGTGACGACATCGGCGATGACTGCTGAGATAACTACGGCGCCAAAGTAGATAACGTGGAGCTGTCCCAGGATCACCTCCAGGGCAAAGATTGAGCCTGCGATGGGTGCGTTGAAAGTGGCAGCGATGCCACTGGCCGCGCCGCAAGCGACCAGGTTACGCACCCGTTCGTCGGACAGCTTAAGCGCCTGGCCGATCGTCGAGCCCAGTGCCGAGCCGATCTGGGCGATCGGGCCTTCGCGCCCCACCGATCCGCCGGTGCCAATGCAGATGGACGACGCCAAAGACTTGATGACGGCTACCCGCGGCCGGATGCGCCCACCGCGTAACGCCACTGCCTCTATCACCTCAGGTACGCCGTGTCCCTTGGCCTCGCGGGCAAAGCGATAGATGAGTGGGCCAAAGATCAAACCGCCTATGGCCGGGATGACGAGCAGGTGAAAGGGAGCAATATCCCCCAGCAACCTGCCCAATCCGTCGTAGGCCAAGACCTGCACTCCCTTGATGAGCCATCGAAAAACGACGGCACCCAGGCCTGCCCCCACGCCCACTACCAGGGCCGTGAGCATGATGATGCTCGATTCGGACATGGCGTACCGGTCGAGCCACCGTGGCAGGTGTCGAGACCACCATTGGCCGAATGAGCTATCTCTGCCATGGAAGAGTGGAAAAGACATACGTTACTCCTTGGATTAGAGGTCTGTCTTGAATAGCCCGATCGTCGCACAGGAATACACCCCCTGCGACAGGCGACTTAGGAATCCCTTTGCTACATGGAAACCGCACCAGACAGCTCCCTTTGGCACATCACGCTTCAAGTGACCTCAACAAGCCCCTGCCGAAGGAGGTGACCTGGAAAGCGACCAGTTCTCGTGTCGTGCCTTGGCCCAGCGGTTTGTCCTGAAATTCCGGCTCCACCACCGCAAAATCGGCCAGGATGCCGATCACCATGCGGCGGATGGCACCCTGCAGCAACATCCGGGCATAGGTCGTATCTGGCGCTGTCCACGTCAGCCCGGTTTCCTGGATCAGCCTGTCGGCGAACGGCTCGAAGGGAATGCGTGTGTTGGCTGGCAAGGACAGCAAGTGGGCCAGGGTGATCTCCGTGAAGCGAGGCGGTAGACTTTCGCCCATGCCGGCGAAAGGGTAGGCGATAAGCCAGTTGACTTCTTGCCACCAGGTGGAGAACGTTAGCCACACCTGGAGCGGGGGGACAGCCGCCAGGAATTTCTCGCCCGCTGACGTGAGCCGCCAGCGCCGGGACGGGCCTCCCTCCAGCAATCCGCCGACGTATGCCAGGGTGTGCAGGAAGCTAAGGGGCCACACGTCATCTTCGCTTCGGACCCGAAAGGTGTGATCTCCGACAGTCCTCTCCAGCTCCGGCGGATCAACGAAGCGAGCGGTCGCTTCACGCACGGCCTTGAGAGGCAGGTTGCCGGTGCTCTGCGTGCCGGTGACGCGATTGTCGCGCAGGTAAGTGAGCAAGGTCACCATGTCGCGGCGCAGGGCCAGAACCTCGGTCTGGGCGACCTGGTCGTCTGTGATTTGTCGCATCCAGTTGAACGAACGGCGGGCAGCGGCCTCAGCGGCCTGCAAAGCTCGCTTTTTGTCTGACATGACATCCTCCTGTTGCATTGATTCCGATTTACGGTCACACCAGGACAGACCCTCAGTGCAGGGCCACGATTCGTGCTCCCGCTGCCAACTGCTCCGGCGTCAGATTGTAGATCTGGTCGAAGAGGGCGACCTTGAAACTGGCCGGGCCGTGGGCACTTGCGGCGGCCAGTTCGGCGGCCAGGCCGAAGCAGGCCAGCCCGGCAGCCGCTGCCACCAGGTAGTCCCGCTCTACAGCAGCGAAGGCAGCGATGGCCGTCGTCGCCATACAACCGGTGCCCGTAACGGTGGTCAGCCACCGGTGGCCGTTATCCACGCCCAGCACTCGTTGTCCATCGGAGACGATGTCCCGCTCGCCAGTGATGGCGACGACTGCTTCCCATTCCTGGGCCATTGCCTGGGCCACGGCGGTGGGATCGCGCACGCCCTCCACGCTCTCGACACCCAACACCCGCCCGCCGGCGCTGCTCAGCGTACCGATCTCGCCGGAGTTTCCGCGCACCACGGCGATCTCCAGTTCGCCCAGCAAACGCACGTTGGCCTGGGTGCGCAGCGTCGTAGCGCCAGCGCCCACCGGGTCCAGCACCACAGGAATCCCGCGCTCGTTGGCCCTGCGACCGGCGATGAGCATGGACTCGACCCGGGCTGGGTCCGGGGTGCCGGAGTTGAGCACCAGCGCTCCCGCCAGGCCGGTCATCTCGGCCACCTCTTCCGCTGCGTGGGCCATCACCGGCAGCGCTCCCAGGTGCAGCGTCACGTTGGCCGTGTCGTTCATCGCCACCAGGTTGGTGATGTGGTGGATCAACGGCCTTTCTGCGCGCATGCGCAACAGAGCCTCAGCGATTTGGGTGCCAAGCCCGCCCATTCACTTCTCCCTCACGCAACACGCATCACGTACTACGTATTGCGTATTTCGTATTTCGTACCATCTTCCGTAGTCGTCGTGCCGCAGCTTCCGGGTCAGCAGCGCCGACGACCGCCGAGATGACGGCCACGCCCGCCGCGCCGGCCCGGATTACGGCAGCCGCGTTATCGGGGGTGATGCCGCCGATGCCCACCACGGGAATCGAGACGGCCTGCGCGACCTCGGCCAACCCCTCGACACCGATGGGCGACCCGGCGTCGGGCTTGCTGGGCGTGCCGTACACGTCCCCCACGCCCAGGTAGTCGGCGCCATCCCGTTCGGCCTGGTGTGCCTCCCCCACCGTGCCGACTGACACACCCAGGATACGGTCCGGTCTGATGAGGCGGCGGGCCAGGGGAGCGGGCATGTCGTCCTGGCCCACGTGGACCCCCTCCGCGCCGATGGCCAGGGCCACATCCACCCGGTCGTTGACGATCAGCGGGATGCCGGCCGCCCGGGTGCTCTCGTGCAACACCTGGCCCAGTTGAATCATCTCACAGGTGGTGGCCTCCTTCTCCCGGAGCTGCACCACCGTGGCCCCACCCTGGATCGCGGCCCGCACGACGTCGAGGATGGAGCGATCGCCGGCGGCGCGGTGGTCTGTGATGACGTACACCGACCAGTCTACATTCTTCACTCTACGATTCCCTTTTTGTCAGACGCTGCGTCGCCGCCACCAAGCCCAGGTAAAACAGGAAGGCGGCGGCAAAGCCAGGGATGGAGGCTCCCAGCGAGGGCAGATGGCGGGCGATCAGGTGATACACGGCGATACCCACCACCCAGGCGACCACAGCCACCCAGTTCACACCGCCCTGGTACCAGTAAGCGCCACCTGGGCGATACAGTTCATCCACATCTAGCCGACGCCGCCGCAGCAAGAAGTAGTCGGCGGCCAGAATGCCAAAAAGAGGAACGAAGACGGAGCCGATGAGCAGCAGGAAGTCGAAGTAGCGCCCCATGGTCAGGAAAGCGGCCAGGACGAGGCCGATGGCACCGACAGCCACAACCAGAACCCGCTGGCCGATCTTGGGGAAGACGTTCTGCATGGTCACCGCCGCCGAGTAAATGTCGGCAAAGGCATTATCCGTCTCGTCCACCAGGATGACGACCAGAGCCACCACCCCACCCGTCAGGGCCATGATCGCCGTGGCCAGGTTCTCCGGCGTCGGTTCAGCCATTTCCAGGGTCAGAATGAAGAGCATCCCCAGGCCGTAGAACCAGACGTTGGCCAGCAGGTAGCCCAGGTAAGTGCCCCAGAAAGCGGGTTTTGACCGCCGGGCGAAGCGGTTGTAGTCTGCCACCAGGGGCATCCAGGAGATGGGCATGGCCACCACCAGGTCCACCGCCAGCCAGAAGGGCAGACCACCGGTGCCGGCCTGGCTCACCAACGCGGGGATGTCGTAGTGCGTGAACAGGTAGATGGTCATCCAGGCGGTGACGCCGTACACCAGCCACACGCCGAACTTCTCCAGCCATTGGCGGACCACCAGCAGCGGCCCGCCCAGGGCCAGTAACGCGCACCAGAGGGCGAAGATGACCAGCCAGAGGCCGTAGCCGGAGAAGCCGAACAGAGCCTGGCTTACCCGGTTGGCGGCCAGGGCCATGACCCAAAACTCGAAGGCCGTCCAGCCGATAAGTTGGAGCAGATTGAAGAGGCTGGGCAGGTACGACCCTCGCTGGCCCAGGACCGGGCGCAGCAGCACCATGGTGGGCACGGCGTGGTCGCTGCCGGCTATGCCGGTCAACGCCAGCAGCAGATTCCCCACCAGGGTGCCGACGAGAATAGCCAGCCAGGCCAGGGCCGGGCTCAGCCCTGGCACCAGCAGGGCGCCGGCTTCCAGCACCAGCAGTCCCACTCCCAGGCTGGACCAGAGGACAAAGAAGTCAATAAAACGCAGGGACCGATGCTCCGAGGGCACCGGTTGAATGCCCCATTCGGGTGGGGCCTGGATCTTGGGAAGAAGTGAAGGACGACCTTGTGTTTGCTCTGCCATAGTGAACCCCCTTGTCAGATCACTGGTGCCGGGGGCAGGGGAATAAAAGAAGCCGCCCCCAACGCAGGAAGCAGCCTGTACTAACGTGCTTGGCTTATGCGCCGTCTCCCTACGCCGGCATTACCCGGGTCAGGTTCGTTGGGTCGACACCGGTGGCCGATAATTCACATTCCGTGGCCCAAGGCGCCTTCTCAGCCTGATTCCCCAAGCTCCCCAGCGACATTGTTTAGACGTACAAAGTATACCACGAAGGCAGAATGCAGTCAATAGCCGACTCGACACGCACGGTCTATCAGCGGCGGTAGGACAACGGGAATAAGCAGGGCATTTCGGAAACATCGCCGCCAGAATACAAAAGCCCCAAGGCAGACGTGTTCTGCCTCGGGGAGACAATGCCGAAGGTGGGAGTTGAACCCACATGGGCACAAAGCCCACTGCGCCCTGAACGCAGCGCGTCTGCCTGTTCCGCCACTTCGGCCAGCGCTGGTATTTTACACCAAACGTCTATGTTGTCAAGAACGATCAGTCTCCAGCCTCCGCCTCGCTCACAAAAACACGGCGCGGGACAATCCACCACTCAGAGATGGTGCGGAAGCGATCGGAGGCGTGCATCAGAGGGCCGATCTGCACGTTATGAATGCGCTCATCCACGCCGTAGGTATAGATGGGCACGTAGAGCAACAACGCCGGCACTTCTTGCGCGAAGGTGTCCTGGAATTCGTAGTACAGCTTCAGACGCCGTTCGCGGTTCACGGTGACCCGCGCCTGTTCGATGACTTCGCTTATACGGCGATGAGCGAACCCGGCATAGTTCTGCCCGTTCTCGACCTGCGTTTCGTGCCAGAAGGGATAGGGGTCGGGGTCGCCCGGCAGGGCCAGGTGAACGAGGATCGCTTCGAAGTCGCGGTTCTCCAATGCCTCGCGCACCTCCAGCGGTGAAGCCGTCTCGACCGTAACCGTGACCCCAACGGTGGCCCACTGTCTGGCGAGCATCTGCGCCACCGCAAATCGCTCTGGCTCACTTGAAGTAAGCAGCGTGAACGCCAACTGCTGGCCCCCCTTGCGCCGCACACCACCGCTTCCTGGCGGTAGTTCCCATCCTGCCTCGTCCAGCAGTTCGCTGGCTGCATCTGGATCATATTCGTAATGAGGGACGTTGTCATCGTATGCCCAGGTGCCGGGGATCAAAGGACTATGGACGACCAACGCCTGGCCCCCCAGCGCGCTTTCAACGATCCGCTGCCGGTCGAGCGCGTACAGCAAAGCCTGCCGCACCTCCTGCTCCTGGAAGAATGGCAAATCCGGGCGTCCCAGGTTGAGAAACACGATGCCGTACCTGGCGATCTGTGCTGAGAAGAGGGCGAGGTTGGGGAGCGCACCTGCCCGCGCTAGATCGGCTGCCGGCACTCTGGCTATCCCCTCCACCTCCCCGGCCTCGTAGGCATCGAAGACCGCCCGATCGCTCGGATAGAAGCGAAATTGAATCCGGTCCAGGTAGGGCCGGGCCCCGTAGTAGCGGGCATGCCGCTTCAGCACCATAGTGGCGATCGTCTCGCCTTCGACCTCAATCTCCTCCAGTTGAAAAGGGCCAGTTCCAACGGGATTGAGGTTGAATTCCACATTTGGCAGGGCAGCAGCGCGTATTCCCCCCAACAAATGCACAGGCAAAATGCCGACCGTGGTGTAATCGAGAAACGGGGCATAAGGCTCGGGCAGCGTGAAACGCACCGTGCGGCGATCCACCTTCTCAACCGTGACCGTCTGCCACAGGTCGGGGCCTAGATCGGATGGGCCGGGAAAATCTGGGGCTTGTAGTAAGCCGATGGTGAAGACTACGTCGTCGGCGGTAAACGGGGTGCCATCGTGCCAATAAACGTTGGAGCGAAGGTGGAACGTGTAGACCAGGCCGTCGAGCGTGACATCCCATCCTCGGGCCAGGTCGGGCTCTACTTCTCCGTGCTCATTCAAGCGCGTCAAACCCCCAAACACCAGGGCACAGATGTCGTGGTCAACCTGGCTGCTGCTCAACAGTGGATTCAGATAATGTGGGAAGCCAGCGATACCCTCAACGTAGGTGCCTCCACGGCCAGGGCGAAGTACGGTGGTATAGTTGATGGCCAGGTAAACCAGCAAGATGCCCACAAGTACAACACCGATGACAATCAGGAGAACCTGCCAGAGGATATGGCGGGTCACGCTCTAATACTCCTTTGCAGTTGCGACTCTTCGACAAACCAAAGGTGCTCCGGGAGTGAAGTGTTTCCCGAAGCACCCCTCAAAGCGAGCACGGGATTAGCCAGCGATGATCACGTTGATGATCGTGATGATGAAAAACACGATGGAAAGGCCGATTGTGATGTTGAAGAGTGTACGTTCTACGCCACGCCGTGTCTTGTAGACGGCACTTTCCGTGCCACCGAAGACTCCTGCCAGACCGCCACTTCTGACCTGCAAAAGAATGATGATGACCAACGCGACGCTGATGACAATTTGAGCAATGTAGAAATAAGTTTCCATTATGTCATTCCCCCACATTGAAATGGATTATAGCATGCGACGGGCCTCCCGGCAAGGTTACGCCGGTAGGAAGAAGAAGGCCAGAGCCAGGATAACATACACAGCCAGCAGTTGTGCCCCCTCCATCCAGTTGGACTCACCGTCCAGCGCCACGAGCGCTGCGATGAGCGCCGCTGCGGCCAGGGCGATCAGTTCGAACTGGTCGAAGACAAGTGTCAGCGGATTGCCCATCAAAAGACTGACGAATACCAACACCGGGGCAACGAACAGAGCCACCTGCAGGCTGGAACCGACCGAGATTTCCAGGCTCATATCCATCTGGTCTTTCATAGCCACCTGTACGGCCGTCAGGTGCTCGGCGACGTTGCCCACAATGGGGATGATGACGATGCCCAGAAAGAACTCCGTCCATCCCAGGCTGGCGAGAACCGGTTCCACAGCCCCCACCAACACCTCGCTCAACCAGGCGATGAAAGCAGTTGCCAGGATCAACACACCCACTGCCTTCTTGATGGACCACGCAGCGGTCGTTCTATGGGAGATCAGACATGCCGTCGGGGAGGCAACAGTGAAACAATAAAGGAGTTGCATGCCATAGATGACTATCATCAGGATCGCCACACCCAGGCTGAGGTATTCGACGGAAGCGTGGCTGATCTCCTCGATGGCATGGCTGAAGAGCGATGGGACCCCCAGCGCGATGATGGCCAGAATCAGCATCGTCGAGTCCAAACCCGCGCGCACGCGGTCGAAGCTCTGCCGGCCGTTCCGCAGCCCACCGACCAAGATGCTCAATCCCATGACCAGCAGCAGGTTGCCGATGATGGAGCCGGTGATGGAGGCTTTGACCAGATCGAGCAGACCGGCCCGGATGGCGAAAAAGGTGATGATGAGCTCAGCAGCGTTGCCAAACGTGGCGTTGAGGAAGCCGCCTACGCGGGGGCCTGTGCGGGCGGCCAGGTTCTCGGTCGCCTCACCGGTGATTGCGGCCAGTGGCACCACCCCCAGCGCAGTGGCACCAAAGGTCAAGATGGCCGGTCCTCCGAGATACCTCGATACCAGCCCAATGGGTACGAAGACGAGGAGGAAATAGAGCAGTTTCACGATTCCTCCCCCTGTACAGCAGAGATGAACAAGCCAGGTGGAGTACTGGGTGGCACGAGAACTCGCAGCGCACGCGGCACGACCTTCAGTGTGACCGGCGTGGTGCCGATGGGATCACCATCCACCTGCACCGGAATCGCCCATTCGGTTTGCACCTCAATGTGGCAGGCCTGCCGATGCACAACCCGAGGGTCCTGCAAGTAACGCTGGCTGATGAGTTTCAGCAAGTGGCGCACGGCGTAGGAGAATCCCAGCCCCTTGAAAATGAAGACGTCGAGTAGCCCGTCATCCATCCGCGCCTCACGGGCAACGCTGAGCATACCAATGTACTGCTGGATATTGCTCACCAGGATCAGCAAGGTGCGGCCGCGAACAATGCCGCCATCAAGGAAGACTCGCGTGCGCACGCCCTGAAAGTCGCGTGCGACCAGGACGGCGGCGATGGCGTAAGGCAGCACACCCAAACGCTTGGTGCGCCGCTGGCGCGGTTCCATCTCGGCGGTCACCTGCGCGTCCAGGCCGATGCCAGCCCAACACAGAAAATAGCGCTCGTTCACCTGGCCGACGTCAACCGCTTGAATAGTCCCCTCGGCCAATCCAACCGCTGCCTCGTGCAAACGCAGAGGGTTGGTCAGTGTGTAGGTGGGCATGCGTAATTGCTTGGCCCACATATTGCCCGTACCAACCGGCAGCACCCCCAGCGCTGTCTGAGTGCCTACCAGCCCGTTGACCGCCTCGTTGATCGTGCCGTCTCCTCCGGCTGCTATCACAACGTCGCAGCTGGCCTGAGCTGCCGCCCGGGCCAGAGCAATTGCATCGCCGGATTTCTCGGTCATTTGTAACTCGACCGACCACCCACAACGCTTCAAGTAGGAGCGCACGCGCTTCAGACCACGCCGGACGTCCCGCGGGCCGGCGGTGGGATTGTAGATCAAGTGGGCCTTCATGCCGTCGGGATTATAGCACGTCTTCTACCTTTGGCAATTCCTTGCCGGCGGCACCGATTTGGAGTACAATAGTTAGCAGTTGCCAGCCCAGCGCAAACTAGTCCTTGAGAATCAAATGCCCTTCGACCAACGTGTGCTCATCTGCGGCAGCACAACTATGGCGGAAAAACTGAATCTTTACTTGCACGTCGTCTGTGAATATACCGATCCCGTGTACACTGAGATTGTAACAGCGTACATTCCGAATGAATCCCAATGGGAAAGCCCTCCATTCAGACGACGCAAGCGATAGAGAACATAGCCTATGACGGACGAACTTATCACAACGGTACGCGAATTGATTGCGATTGCCCAGCGGGCTCGAGAACGTCGCCCTGTACTGACAAAGTATATCGTTTCAGTTGATGCGTAATCATCCAGCCAGGTCGCTCACGCCAGCCCCGCGCAGCGGGTGATGCGCAAGCCATTGGCGGTCAGGGGTCAGCAGGCAGCGACCGATGGCTGGTTGGAGCAGAAATGGAACCTGTCTTGCTCAACAACCGGTATCGCCTGCTGGAACTGGTCGGTTCTGGCGGGATGGCAGTTGTATATAGGGGGGTGGACACGCTGCTCCAACGCCGCGTGGCGGTGAAGGTGCTGCGCGAGGGGTTCGCCAGCGATCCGGCGTTTCTGGCTCGCTTCCAACGGGAGGCTCGGGCGGCGGCCAAGCTCGATCATCCGAACGTCGTTACAGTGTACGACGTGGGACAGGACGGCGACCGGCATTACATCGTGATGGAATACGTGGATGGCCAGGATCTGAAGACGCTGATTCGCCAGAAAGGCCGCCTGAGCATTGACGAAGCCCTGAACATCACGATTCAGGTCTGCGCCGGCGTAGGGCATGCACATAAAGTAGGTCTGATCCACTGCGACATCAAACCACAGAACGTGTTAGTGACCAGGGATGGCCGAGCCAAGGTAGCCGATTTCGGCATCGCACGGGCGCTTTCTGAATCGGGCATCACGGAGTCGGAGACGGTGTGGGGCAGCCCCCTATACTTCGCGCCTGAGCAAGCGGCCGGCGAACCACCCTCACCCGCATCCGACGTTTACAGCATCGGCGTCATCATGTACGAGATGCTGGCCGGGTCGCCGCCTTTCCAGGCAGAGAAGCCGGCGACACTGGCGCTGATGCACATGCGCGAAGAGCCACCGCCCCTGGCAGCCCGCAGTCCCCAGGTGCCGCCCCAACTGGAGTGGATCGTTCGCAAGGTGCTGGCTAAGGAGCCTTCAGTACGTTACCGCACCGCCGAGCAATTAGCCCATGTCCTCAAAGAATACCGCAGGCACAGTGAGCAGATGACAGGATGGCAATCCGCGACTCCGGCCCACGTTGCTGAGGCTCCACCTTCCCCCGAGTCACAGGCGGCCTCTAATAAACTGACCCAGGTGCTGGGAGTGATCGCCTTCATCGCTGTGATGGGACTCATCCCGCTGGGGTTGTCGGTCTACGATGCCCTTTCCGCCGGCCCGTCTCCGCCACCTATTCCCACATCCACGCCGCTGGCCACCTTGACGCCGACAGCGCAGTTGGTCTCCGTTCCGGACGTGGTGAAGATGCCGCTGGATGAGGCGCGCAGGACGGTAGAACGGAAGGGTTTGCGCTTCGTGCTGCAGGAAGAACGCGATGAGCCTGGCGCAGAGAAGGGAATCGTGCTCGAACAGAGCCCGGAGCCTGGCGAATTCGTCCCACTTGACTCGGAGGTCTCCGTCGTCGTGAGTAGCCTGGGGCGGGAACTGACGATGCAGAACGTGGTGGGCCTATCAGTGGAGGTGGTGCAGAGCGGTCTTGAGTCGGATGGGCTGCAGGTCAGTAAAGAGGAGGTGTGGAGTACACAGCCGGAGGGGATGGTGATGGCTCAGGAACCTGAGCCTGGAACGACGATCTACGCTGGCGACACAGTGACACTGACCGTGAGCGGGGGTGTTGACGTCCCCATCCCGCTCGAAGCCAACCTGGCTGATCTAGTTGTGCTGAAGAGCGCCGAGCTGCAGCAGGAGGTGTTCCGACCAGGGGATGTCATTATGCTCGTACTGCGCTGGCGGGCGCTGCGCCCCATCGAGGCGAACTATCGCGTATTCGTACACCTCCAAGACCCTGAAGGTCCCTACAGCACGCCGGTGGCGTATGGGGACGCAGACCCGGTTATCCCCACCACGAAATGGACACCGGGTAGAGAGATAGTAGACCCACACCAGGTCACGATCCCGGCAGGCCAGCCGGCAAGGAAATATCAGTTGCGCGTCGGAATGTATTCTCAGGGAAGCGGAGACCGGCTTCCGGTCATGGACGCAGGCTTCACTGTAGCGGAGTTGGATAGCATTCTGATTGCTGAGATCGATATACAACCTTGAAGCGTTTTGTCTTCTTTTTGCGTCTTCTACGGTACTAACACATTCTAACGCGGCTCTTGCGCCAGTCTAATAGAGCATGGTATAATAATAGATGGGGTCGTTTGGTTTTCGGTGATGGCATTTGGTCTAATGGAGGAGAGGTGTGAATTCTAGACCGAGAGGAAGTCCACTTATCTACTTGATTATCCTCGTGGCGGCTGCGTTCCTGATGTACAGCTTTTACTCGCAACGGACGCAAGACGTCACACGGACACCGCTTACGGACGTGGCGGCGGAGATACGGGGAGGAAATATCGCTAGCATCCGTGTGGAAGGGGACAATCTACATATTCAACTCCGAAACGGTGATGAGATTGAATCGCACAAGGGACCTGAGTCTACAGTCACAGAGCAGTTGCGGGACCTGGGGGTCACAGCGGAGCAATTAGAGAATGTCAACATTGAGATGGTACAGCCCCCTGATTGGATGACGTTGTTGAGCGCCGGCGGTTCGATCCTGCTGGTGGTCGCCATGCTGGTGGGCGGCTATATGATGCTACGCCAGTTCCAGGGCGTGAACAATCAAGCGCTTGCCTTTGGCAAGAGCCGCGCCCGAATGTACACCAGTGACCAGCCATCGGTCACCTTCGACGATGTGGCAGGGGTGGACGAGGCCCAGGAGGAACTGCGCGAGGTGGTCGAGTTCCTCAAGGAGCCGGAGAAGTTCGTTCAACTGGGGGCGCGCATCCCCAAGGGCGTGCTGTTGATGGGGGCACCGGGGACGGGCAAGACGCTCCTGGCCAAAGCGGTCAGTGGGGAGGCGGGGGTGCCCTTCTTCTCTATCTCTGGCTCGGAGTTCGTGGAGATGTTCGTCGGCGTGGGGGCATCCAGGGTGCGCGACCTGTTTGAGCAGGCGAAACGGCATAGCCCTTGCATCGTTTTTCTCGACGAGATCGATGCCGTCGGGCGGCACCGAGGCGCTGGACTGGGTGGTTCTCACGACGAGCGCGAGCAGACGCTGAATCAGATTCTGGTCGAGATGGACGGTTTCGATACCGACACAAATGTCATCATTATGGCGGCTACGAACCGTCCTGACATATTGGACCCCGCCCTGCTTCGTCCTGGTCGCTTCGACCGGCGTGTCGTACTCGATCGCCCGGACATCAAGGGACGTGAGGAGATTCTGAAGATACACGTGCGCGGCAAGCCGCTGGGCGAGGATACGGACCTGAGAACGTTGGCCAAGTCCACCCCGGGCTTCGTAGGGGCCGACATAGAGAATCTGGTCAACGAGGCAGCGATCCTGGCTGCCCGCCGCAACAAAAAGGTTATCGAGATGGACGAGTTCCAGGAGTCAATTGAGCGCGTCATCGCTGGCCCGGAGCGCAAGAGTCGCCTGATATCCGACGAGGAGAAACGCATCACGGCCTATCACGAGGCCGGGCACGCGTTGGTGGCCCACGTGCTGCCCGAGTGTGATCCGGTGCATAAGGTCTCCATCGTAGCGCGTGGGATGGCGGCTGGCTACACCATCGCACTGCCGGAAGAGGATCGGCGTATGCTGAGTAAGGCCAAGCTCAAGGATGATCTGGCCTACGCGCTGGGTGGGCGGACAGCCGAGGAGCTGGTCTTCGGGGACGTGACGACGGGGGCATCTAATGACTTGGAGCAGGTGACGGAAACAGCCCGCGCTATGGTGACGCGCTACGGGATGAGCGACAAGCTCGGGCCAATGACCTTTGGTCAGAAAGAGGAACTGGTCTTCCTGGGCAAGGAGATCGGTGAACAGCGGGATTACAGCGAAGCGGTGGCGCAGGAAATTGACGCTGAAGTGCGCAAAATCGTCCAGGAAGCCCACGAGCGGGCCAGGGACGCCTTAACTCGCCATAGGGAGCAATTGGATCGAATTGCGCAACGGCTGATGGAGGACGAGACGCTGGATGCTGAAGAGTTCGTCGCCTTGTTCGAGGGTGTTGCCGAGGAGAAACCAGATGCTTCTCCGGAGAGTTCGCCTCCTGTATCCGGGTTCAAGCGGCCAGTCGTGCAGCCAGCTCCCGAGCGGCGTAAGCCCACTCTGGATATGCCTCCTGCACCGGCCCCGGCGTGAGCAGGGTGAAGCGGAAGACAAGGACCGCACAGTGATCAAAGGCGGAGCCGACTGGCTCCGCCTTTGGGTGGTACCCCCAGGGAGGTAAGCGTCACTGCTGCTCCGCCAGTTTCTTCTTCTCCTCCTCAACCAGCACGCGCCGCAGGATTTTGCCTACCATTGTCTTGGGCAATTCATCCCGGAACTCGACGAATTTGGGCACTTTGTAGGGAGCCAGATTTTCCCGGCAGAAGGCGATGATCTCCTCCTCGGTGGCCGTCTCGCCCTCCTTGAGCACAATGTAGACCTTGACCCGCTCCCCTTTGCCTGGCACCGGGACGCCGGCGGCGGCGGCTTCCAAGACCTTGGGATGCTCGTAGAGCACATCTTCGACCTCGCGAGGGTAGATGTTGTAGCCACCCGCGCCCAGGATCATGTCTTTCTTGCGGTCCACGATCTGGAAGTAGCCGTCCTCGTCCATAACGGCGATGTCACCGGTGTGAAGCCAGGGGCCGCCACCTTCCGGGTCGGGCCGCAGAGTGTTGGCCGTCTCGGTGGGCATATTCCAGTAGCCCTTCATGACTTGCGGACCGCGGATGCAGAGCTCACCCGCCTCGCCGACGCCCAGCACCTTCTCACCCGTATCAACGTCCACGATCTTGACTTCGGTATCGGGCCAGGGTACACCGATGGTACCGACACGATTTTCGCCAAAGATGGGATTGGCGTGAGTCACCGGTGAGGCCTCGCTGAGGCCATACCCCTCCACCAGCCGCGCACCGGTGAGTTCCTGGAAGCGCTGTTGCACTTCTACCGGAAGCCCGGCCGCACCGCTGATGCAAGCCTTGATGGAACTGACGTCGTACTTGCTCAGATCTGGATAGTTGTTGATGGCGATGTACATAGCCGGCACGCCAGGGTAATGGGTTGGCTTGTGCTTGGTGATGCTTTTGAGCACGTCTTCCAGGTCGCGTGGATCGGGGATGAGGAGCATAGCGGCAGCAGTGAGTGTGTCCAGGTTCATACACGTGGTCATGGCATAGCTGTGATACAGCGGCAATGCCGTCATACTCACGTTCTTGGCTTCCTCCGCGTTCATCCAGACCTTGCATTGATAAGCGTTGACCAGGATATTCTTATGGGTCAACTGCGCACCTTTGGAGATGCCGGTGGTGCCACCGGTGTACATCAACACAGCGGTGTCCCCCAGCTCGATCTCCACCGGAGTGGGCTTGGCCGGTGCACCAGCGAGGACATCCTGAAACCAGTAGGTGTTCGCATCGCCAGAGATATCCACCTTGTGGCCCTTTTTCTTCTCCAGGAGCAAGGTGAAGAGTAGTTTGAGCACCGGTGGGAAGTAGGTCTTGATCTTGGCGACGATGACGTGGCGCAGTTGGGTGTCCGCCCGGATCTGCTTGATGACGGGGTACATTGCACTGAGGGTGACGATGACTTCAGCACCAGAGTCGCTGAGCTGGCGCTTCATCTCGCGGGCCGTGTAGACGGGATTGCATGGCACGACGATGCCCCCAATCCGCAGCACGGCATAGTAGGCAATGGGGAACTGGGGGCAATTGGGCAAATGAATAGCGACCCGCTTCCCCTTCTTGACGCCCAACCCCTGCAACGCGGCAGCGAAGCGATCCACGGCCTCGTTGTACTCGCGGAAGGTGATTTTGGTGTCCTTGAAAATAAGCGCCGTGTGGTCAGGGTATTTGCGCGCCGCTTCTTCCAGGACAGCGGGCATCGTGGTTTGCGGATAATCAATGTGCTCCGGCACGTGGGGCTCGTAGAATTTGAGCCAGGGCTTGTTGAACACGGTACACCTCCTTTTTTGCTAGCATGGGGCACCTCCTATACCGCGAACAGGAGCGCACCACCAAGACAAAAAACAACCTGTAAATATAGTATAGTGGAACCAAAAGGCATTGTCAAGAATTTGACCGCGATGAGCGCTTCAATTGTGAAGCAGGACCGCACCAGCCTGAAGCGCCGGTGCTGGACGAGCGCGCTAGCACCTCTATTCACGGCAGTGCAGCCCATTGACCGCGCTGGAACCAGCTCATTCCTCGTCTCCGATGTCTCAGGACCAAAATCGCAAACGTCGAAAACGTCCCTTGAGTGTCATACCAGCCCAGACAGCCAACCCCACCCAGGCGACGACGCTCACCGCCCATCCCACGCGCCAGGTCCACGGCGCGAACTCCATCCTGACCGCGTGCTCACCTGTCGGGAGCAGCAGCGCGCGGAAGGTGTAGTCGGCCCGCAGCACCTCAGCCGGCTCACCATCCACCGTCGCCCGCCAACCTGGATAGTACACGTCGCTTAGCACCAGGTATGCGCTCGCCGGCGTGCGCACCGCCAATTCGACCTCGTTCAGCCCGTAGCGGACGAATGAGATGCGGCGCTCCCCATCACCCGGATCGGCTGCCAGGGGTTCCCCCTGCTCCAGCACCACTGTCTGCGTGGGGTCGAACTCCGGCGCGTGGATTGCCTGCCACGCTGCCGCGTGGTCGGGCACCACCTGAGAGCGGTAGATCAAGAGCGCCCGGGGCAGCGCCGCCGCGTTCAGGTAGACGTCAATCTCCGGGCTCGCGGTGTACACCGGCACCAGCCGCTCGTCGCCGGCTGGCTTACCCTTGCGGGCCAGGACGTACTTGACGCCCAGCAAGTTGTAGAGCGACGACCCCCGCTCTCCCACCGCCCAGCGATAGGCCTGGTACGGGGCCAGGCTCAGTGGATTAAAGACGCCACCGATGTCGTACAGGCCGTGCACCAGCGCTGCGTCGGGTTGCCAGGCCCCAGTGTCGCCCTCGATGCGGAAGAGCTCGGGATCCTGCCGCAGGAAAGCGACGACATCCTCGTAGCGAAAGCCCAGTGTGGGATCGTGGGGCTCAGCCTCCAGCGTGGAGCCCAGCCCGATCAAATCAACCGCCAGCAGGAGCGGAATCAGCCAGGCCGCCCACCGCCATCGCCGGGCAAGCCAGACAAGCAACCCGCTGGCGCCAAGCAGCGCAGCAGCGACGATGATGCTCGTCGTGGCCTGCGAGACGCGGTCAGGAGGCGGCACTGCACGAGCCCGCGGCAGCCCCACGGCCAGCAGCACGCCCCCGGCAACCAGCGCGCCAAACCCAATCCAGGCAACAAAGCGATCTACCCCACCCTGCCTCGCCCTGAGCGGCTCGGCTGAGCCTATCCTGTCGAGGGACATCAGCCGGTCGAGGCCATAGGCCGCCAGCGCCGCCAGGCCCAGATCGGCCAACAGGATCAGTCGTGCCGGTACCCGCACCTGGTCGAAGGCAGGCACGTAGCGGTACAGCCACCCGTAGAAAGGCGCGTAGCGCCCCATCGCCAGGGCGAATGCCAGCGGTACCAGGAGTGCGAAGAAGTAACGAATTGCGAATCGCGAATTGCGAATTGTAGGTTTTCGCTTTTGGGCTTTGGGCTTTGGGCTTTGGATGACGCCCACCACAGCCAGCACCAACGGTGCCACGCCCACGTATCCCACCTCGACCCGATCCCAGGACCCCCAGAAGCCAGCAGGGCCACGTCCGTAGAATCCGGGAGCCAGCAATCCGATCAGCGCCCGTGGAGGCAGCGAGTAGCGGGTTGCCTCGTCGTAGGATAGATAGCCTCGGCCGGTGTGGGCAGCCATCTCCTGGGCCGGAAGCAGCGTCAGCGCTGCCCCCCCCACCCCCACGGCGACGATGAACGCGACCAGCCCCAGCGGGCGCAACCCGGACCGCCAGTAGGGGCCCTCCTCGCGGCTGCCCCGCCACCCGTCCGCCGCCAGCCAGTAGAGAAAGTAGAACACAAGCGTCAGGGCCAGGAAGAGCAGCATCTGACCATGCCCGGCCAGCGCTGCCACAGCCAACACCACTCCCGCCCCGGCCGCCCAGCGGTGTCCTGAGCCTGACGAAGGGCCGGTGCTTCCTGTGGTCAAAGCGCGATGAGTCAGCAGCAGGAGCAACGGCAGCCAGGCCGCGGTCGCGTTGAGGTTCAGGTTGCCGATGTGAGTCACGAACAGATCGGAGAGAGCAAAGGCCATCCCCCCCAGCAGGGCGGCGGGCCGACGCAGATGTAGCCCCCGCGCCAGGACGAACATATTCGCGCCGGCCAGCCATATATGAAAGACGGCCAGTGCCTCCATCACCCCGTAGGAAGGCTCACCGAAGAGGGCGAAGGTGAGCAGATTGATGGGGTAGAAGACGCCAGACTGGTTGTCGGCGACGAAGGGAGCGCCGCTGTAAAGATGAGGGTTCCAGAGGGGAATAACACCCGCCCGCAAACTGCGAGCGGCGAAGCGGTAAACGGGCCAGAGGAAAGAGACCAGGTCACCGCCGCCACGCGGAATCCACTGCCCAGCCACAAGCAGAGGCCAGAAGAAAGCCGCGATGACCAGTGCCAGCAGTCCCAGAGCGATCAGATCGAGAAGCAATTCACTCCGTCGCACCGATGGGTCCCAATTCGATAAACTCACCCGCCGGGTTGCCGGCTGCATCTAACAACGATAGGTTGACAATGTCAGGGTAGGTGTACATTCCGCTGCGGATGAAATACGGCGCTGGAGGGGCATCGCTGCCGATGGTAATGTCGAACCAGGTGAGCACGGTGTCGCCCACGTGCCACTCGGACGCGGGGAATCCCACCCCATCCATCTGCCCCCAACGACGCCCCTCTTCATCCACCAGGTGATTGAACCAGTGGATGTCGCTGCCGTGGGAAGGCAAGCCCTCGACACGCCAATAGAGCGTCCAACGCAGCGTGCCACCAGGTTGGAGATCGCCTGACCAGTCGTAGCCCAAGAGCACCACGTCGGAGGCCTGTCCTGAGCCCGGCCGAAGGGCCCAGCGTACCGGGTCGCCTTCCCAGGGATACGGCGGGGTCACAGGAGCCACTTCCCAGCGGAAAAAGCGATACACCGCGTCGCTGTCCCCTCGCAGCGGCAAGGCAGGTGCAACCTCGATACCCATCTCAGCCAGCATCGCCAGCGCAGGCCCGGCCCTGGGGTCCGCCAGGTACACTGCCGGGCGGGCTGGCAATACCAACGCCTGCCGCCCGTCCACCGGGCGGGGGTCTGGCCCAAGTAGAACGTCAAAAACAACCGCCTGCCCATCGTAGCGGGGATCTGCCCCAGGCAAAAGCGTGATCAACTCCGCGTCTCCCGCCCCAGCCTGGAGTTCCTCCACCCGGCGAGCCGCCGCCAGCGCATACTTGACCGGGGCTCCATATCCTCCCGGTGTGTCGTGCGTGTCCACGAAAGTCAGCAGTGCCTGCTGGAGATATACATGCCAGCCAACCAGGGCCAACACCAACAACACAACTGCCGCCACGAGCACCTTGCCCGCAATCCGCCCTCCCCACCCCACCACGTTCACCAGGAGCAGGGCGATGACCAGATGTTGAACCGGGTAAAGCATATTGAGGTCGTGGGGATGCACCAGGGCGACGTGGCGCAGCAGCAACGCCACAGGCACGCCGAACCAACAGAGGAGCACCAGCCGCGCTGCCCCCTCTTGCGAGAGATGGCCCCGGTGAGTCAGTGCCTCTCGACCTACCCGCGCCACCAGCCAGGCCAGGCCAACCCACAAGAGCGCCATCTCCACCTGGTCGAGCCAGCGCAGGTTGAGGGTGGAGGCCACGAAGTCAGCGTGGCGCTCGCCAGCCAGATCTTCCAGGTGGTACCCGCCGACGATCAAAGCGGCCATTCGGGGAGCCTGCAAGTCCAACTGCGCCTCCTGCCCCGCCAGGTTTACAAAGGCGCACAGATTGGACCAACTGTGGCGAGCATCATAGAGCAGGTATGGACTCAGAATAAGCACGACCAGCACCAAACCCATCAGCAGGGGAGCAAGCCGGATATGGCGGCGGAAAAGTAGCGTGACTATCAGCAAAAGGAACAAAAACGCCAGCCCACCCAGATGGATGCTCACCAGGAACCCTGCTGCCACCAGCGCACCCGTCAGCGCCCAGGGCTTGCGGCGCACCACCAATGCCAGCACAGCGGAAATAAAAAGCAGCGTGAGAGCCGCCCGGTTCTGCGTCCAAATCTTGCGGCTGTGGAAGACCGCCCATGGGCTGGCGGCAAAGAGAAGAGCTGCCAGCGCCCCTACACGCCAGCCGAAGTAGGACCGCCCGACCCAATAGGCCAGCCCCACCGCGACCACATCCAAGAGCGCCATCCAACCGGCCGCCACTCGAGGATCGCGGGAGAGGGTGAAGGGCAGCGCCAAAACGTAACTCATCAGTGGCGGATTGTGAGGACCCCGTGAACTGACCATCCCCACCGCCGGGAGACGTCCCTGACGGGCAACCGCCAGCGCACTGCGAGCCGTCGTCGCCTCGTCGTATTTGAACTCAACCAGATCGAGCCGGGTCAGACGCAGACCGGCCGCCAGCAGGAGAATCATGAAGAAAAACAGCCATTCGTGGCGTTTGTATTTCACGTCACCCCCCGTACGCTCTAGACATCACGTCGCGATCATACTGAGCGCTGTCCCCTATCACAGCGGTCTGCCTGTTCCTACCCCTCGCACGGCGGGTCAGATGATACCACAGAATAGTATGCCGTACAAACGTGACGCAGGGTGAGCATTTTAGGATTGCTATATTGTGGCAGGTTTACATATACGGTGGGTTGTGTTAAAATCCTACTGTTTATCCCAGCCTGGCCTCCCGGATATCACCCCAACCTGCTGTGGCTGTGCTGATGACATCTACAGCTCTCGATACTTCCCAGGGAGAACGATGCACGAGAAGAAAACGTGGATTCTGCTGCGCAACTTCGTGATCGAGTTGATTGTGTATGGGGCCTTGGTGGCCGTCTACTCCATCGTCGTCTTGCGGCTGCTGGGAGAGCCGTTGGTGCGACTCCTCCGCGACAACCTGGCAGCTTACGCCCTCGTCGGTTTGGGGCTCATCGCCACTCAGGGGGTACTCTTGGACCTCATCACCTCTTTCCTCCTCGACTGGCTCCGGCTGGGACGGCTGGAGTAGGGAGATTCCAACGATGGAATTTCCCATCGCCGAAGTGACGATCAGCCCACTGCTGCTGGCTGGCATTGGGTTCCTGGTGGGCATCCTGGGTGGGTTCTTCGGCATCGGTGGCGGTTTCATCGCCGGACCGCTGATGTTCTGGGCCGGTGTGCCGATGAATTTCGTCGTGGGCACGGACCTGGCTCATATGACGGGCAAATCCATCGTCGCCGCCCGACGCCACCGTGCTCTGGGCCACGTGGATATCAAATTGGGCCTGGTGATGGTGATGGGTACAATCCCGGGCATTGAGAGCGGGGCACAGGTGCTCGAGGCACTGAAGTCCGCTGGCGCGGTGGATGTGGTGATCGGGCTGACCTATGTCCTTATCCTGCTCACCATCAGTGTTTTCACCGCCTGGGAGAGCCTGCGGGCACTACGTATGATCCGCAAGGATCATCTGGCTGCCAGGGAGGCGCTGGGATTCGAGGGCATCGCCCGACGGGTCCACAGCATTAACCTGCCACCCATGATCCCATTTCCCGCGTCAGGCATTGCCTCCATCTCACTTTGGGTCGTGCTGGGGGTCGGATTCGTCACCGGCCTGCTGGCCGGAAGCCTGGGCGTGGGAGGGGGGTTCGTGCGTATGCCCCTGCTGGTCTACCTGGTCGGCATTCCTACACACGTGGCCGTGGGCACAGACCTGTTCGAAATCGTGATCTCAGCCGGTTTTGGCACGCTGACCCACGCCGTCAAGGGTAACGTGGACGTCTTGATGGCACTGGTGATGCAGACCGGTGCCGCACTGGGGGCGCAGATTGGGGCGGTCTCCACCCGCTTCTTCGCCGGGCCGCGTATCCGCTTGCTTTTCTCGGCCCTGCCCCTGGCGGGAGCACTGATGGTGCTGGTCCGGCTGCTGGGGGCCGGAACAGGCCACTTCTGAGGTTGCTACACGGAGAGAAACGTGATGAAAATACTGCTCTGCGTCGCTGGCATGCCCTACGCAGAGGCGGCGGTTTCATTTGGCGGTATGATTGCCAGCGTCACTCAATCACCGATCACCCTGCTACACGTCGTCTGCCGAAAGAAGGACTGGGCGACCGGTGAACGCATCCTGGCTGCCGCCCGCGAGAGGCTGCCGGACTTGACAGTGAACACGCGCGTCCGCCTGGGAGACCCCACCGGCAGAATCCTAGCTGAGGTTCGAGCAGGCGGCTACGACATGGTGGTTGTCGGAGTCCGCCGAGGAGTTAGATTGACACAGCAATTATCAAGCTCAGTGACTCAAAAGGTCATCCGTTGTGTTCCGACCTCAGTGTTGGTCGCCAGGGGAACAAGTCCGAGCCTGAAGCGCGTTCTCATCTGCACCGGCGGTGCAGAGGTGGCCGAGCCGGTCGTCGAGGAGGGCGCGCGGTTGGCCCGAGCGGCCCAGGCCCAGACCACTCTCCTCCACGTAGCCAGTCCCATCCCCAGCATGTATACCGGCCTCGACGAGGTCGAAGAGACGCTGCCTGAGCTACTCCAGACCGAGACTCTCATCGCCCAGCATCTGCGCCACGCCGCCGAAATCCTGGCCCGGCACAAGGTGGCCGCAGAATTAGAACTGCGTTACGGCGTTGCCGCCGACGAGATTCTCCGCGAGGCCCAAGAAGGTGATTACGCTCTCGTCGTCATTGGCGCATCGGGGACCGCGGGCCGGCTGAAGGAGTGGCTGCTGGGTAACGTGACCCGGCGGGTCGTGGAGCACGCTCCATGCTCCGTGCTGGTGGTCAAGCACCGCTAACCACTAACTGCTGATCTGATGACCCCCGAGATCACCCTCACACTGGCCATTATCGCCACTGCGGTTGTGCTCTTTGTCACCGAGCGGCTACGCGTGGACGCAGTGGCCCTGCTGGTGCTGATTGGCCTGACCTTGACGGGCCTGGTCACCCCGGCCGAGGCATTGTCGGGCTTTAGTAACCCGGCCGTGGTCACCGTCTGGGCGATGTTCATTCTCAGCGGCGGTCTATCCAGAACCGGCGTGGCGAATCTGATCGGCCGCCAGGTGTTGCGCCTGGCCGGGCAGGGCGAGGGCCGGCTTGTGGCGGTGATCATGCTGGTCGGCGGCGCGCTGTCGGCCTTTATGAACAACGTCGCTGTGACGGCGCTGCTGCTACCTGTGGTCGTGGACATCGCCCGACGCGCGGGCCGGCCGCCCTCAAAGCTCTTGATCCCCCTCGCCTTTGGCTCGCTGCTGGGCGGCCTGAACACCCTCATCGGGACACCCCCCAACCTGCTGGTCAGCACAGCCCTGCGTGACTATGGTCTGTATGCCTTCCAACTGTTTGACTACACCCCGGTCGGTCTGGCCGTCATGCTGGCCGGCGTGGCCTACATGGCCCTGGTGGGCCGACATCTACTGCCGGCGCGAAAGCTGGCCCGAGAATCCTCCGGCTGGGATATCACGGATTTGGACCAATTCTACGATCTGCGCGCACGGCTATTTGTCGTGCGTGTGCCGCGCGACTCGGCACTGGCCGGCAAAACTCTGGCCGAAAGCAGACTGGGCGCAGCTCTGGGCTTAAACGTCGTTGTCATCATGCGCAACAGCCACATCCTTCTGTCACCGGGGTTGGACGAAGTCATCAACGCTGGTGACAGATTGTTGGTCGAGGGGCGCAGCCGCCGTCTGACCGAACTTGGGAAGCAGCCGAATCTAGTCGTCGAGGCCGAGGACCTGAGTGTCGAAAACCTGATCTCGAAAGAGATTGACATCGTCGAGGTTGGTCTCTCGCCCCACTCAGAACTGCTGGGCCAGACGCTGCGCCAGATCGACTTCCGCCGTCACTTTGGGGTCAACGTCCTGGCCATCAGGCGCGATGATGGCCTGAGGCGAACAAATCTTCAAGACACGCCACTACACCCAGGCGACACGCTGCTGTGCCAGGGTCACCAGGCGCAGATTGATCTGCTGAGAGCCAGTTCCGACCTGCTCGTATCCGACAAAGTGCCCGAGGGCTATCGGCTTTGCGAGCGGTTGTTCGCCGTGCGCGTACCACGAGATTCAACGCTGGTCGGCAAGACGTTGGCCGAGAGCCGGTTGGGGGACGCTTTTGGGCTGACGGTGTTAGGTATTATTCACGGCGGTACGACCCACCTGGTGCCTGCGCCATATGAGCGACTCGAGCCCGGAGACACATTGCTGGTCGAGGGCAGTATAGAAAACCTGCGCACGATGCGCGGTTTGCAAGACCTGGAGATAGAGCCAAAGTTACCGCCGGAACTTGGCGATCTGGAGACGGCCCTGGAGTCGGAACGAATCGGCCTGGTAGAAGCCGTGCTCTCCCCTCACACAACTGTGGTGGGCCAGACGCTGCGCCAGCTTCACTTCCGCGAGAAGTACGGCTTGAGCGTGCTGGCTATCTGGCGCGAGGGCCGGGCCTACCGCTCCAACCTGCGCGACATGACCTTACAATTCGGAGACTCCCTCCTGCTCTATGGGCCACGCGAAAGGCTGAAAGTGTTGAGCCGCGAATCGGATTTCCTGGTGCTGGCCGAAGAGATCCGGGAACCACCACGGCGCAAGAAAGCCCTGCCGGCCGCGCTGGTGATGGGAGTTGTCCTGCTGACGGTTGCGCTGGGCTGGATGGCCATCCCTATCGCCGCCGTTGCAGGAGCCATACTAATGATCCTGACCGGTTGTCTGAATATGGAGGAAGCCTATCGCTTCATCGAGTGGAAGGCTGTCTTTCTTATCGCCGGCATGTTGCCCCTGGGTATTGCCATGGAGCAAAGCGGCGCCGCGCGCCTCCTGGCCGAGAATATGGTAGCTGCGGTAGGCAGACTGGGGCCGATGGCGGTACTTGCCGGTCTGTTTGTGTTGACCGCTCTGGCTGCCCAGATCATCCCTACCCACGCTGTGGCTGTGCTGATGGCGCCCATTGCCTTCAACATCGCCAGCAGCATGTCCATGGCCCCTTATGCTGCGGCGATGGTGGTGGCTTTTGCCGCTTCCGCCAGCTTTCTACTCCCGGTCGGGCACCCGGCCAACGTGTTGATTATGGGGCCTGGTGGCTATCGCTTCGGTGACTATGCCAAGGTGGGGGTACCCCTCACCCTGGTAGTGATGGTAGTGGTACTGTTGGTGGTGCCTCTACTCTGGCCTCTTTTTCCACAATAGCTCAGCAATGTTACGTTAATTTACGGCCTCCTCCCACTTGCCCGTCGAGCCATCACCGACCAGCCCACCTTGCGCCACAGGGCAGCCTGTGGTAGTATGTGACACGAGCAACGTGAGCATGAGGGAAATCTAAATACATGCACATCCGAAACCGGGTAGGTCTGGCCATTCTAGTTCTTTTGGCCTCCTTTCTCTTAATTCAACCAGTAGCAACCCGCAGTAGCACCCAGAGCGGTGTCATTGAAACCACCGGCGAGGTGACACTCACCCTCGTCGGGCGAGTGGTCAACACGCAGAGCGACGGCGTGGACGAGGCCGAAGTACACGTCTTCATCGGCGGCACCCGGCAGACCCCGACGGTCGCTGGCGAAGAGGTAGAGGTAATTCACACCCACCCGGACGGCTTCTACGCCGCAGACCTGACGCTGCCGCAAGCGCTGATTGAGACAGAGACGGTGGCCGTCGAAGTCAGCAAGTCGGGCTTCCGCACCACGCGCCAGGGCTTCGCCCGGCAGGAGATCGCCTGTGCTAACGATCACTGCCACGTTCGCGTCCCCGACGTCGTGCTGCCTCGCGTCTTCAACGCCGCCTTTTTCCTCGCTACCGCCACATTCGTCGTGGTCTTTGGCCTCATCTCCTTCAACCTGCTGCACGAAACGATTGCTGCCCTCCTGGGCGTAGCAGGCATGCTGGGAATCAGTTATTTCTTCGGCAGCTCTAACGCCAACTTCTGGATCATCAGCTTCCACCGGGCCATCGCTTTCATTGATTTCGACGTCGTCTTCTTGTTGATGACGATGATGATCTTTATGGCCATTATGAGCAAGACGGGTGTTTTCCAGTGGCTGGCCTTTCAAACCTTTCGCCTGGCTCGTGGTAACAATTTCCTCGTCACGGCCATCCTCATCTTCATAACTGGCCTCACCTCCTCGGTGCTGAACGACACGACAGTCATGCTCCTGATGGCGCCGGTCAGCATCCAGATCGCACTGGCGCTCAACATCCACCCGGCGGCTATCGTCGTGCCCGAGGTGCTGGCCTCCAACATTGGCGGGGCGGCCACCCTCATCGGCACGCCGCCCAACACGATCATCGGCTCATACGTGGGGTTGACCTTTAACCAATTCCTGAGCAACATGCTCCCCATTGCGCTGATAGGCATGCTCATCCTGCTAGGAATGACCCGCTGGCTGTATAAAGGGGAGTTCGGCCGAGAGAACGAGCCCGCCTCCTCAGCTCTCATCGCGCAACTGGAGGCTGGCGCTCGCATCACCGACCCCATCCTGCTGGGCAAGTCGCTGTTTGTCTTTGGCGCCACGCTGATCTTGTTCTTCACCGCGGACCGGTTCTACATGCCTCCGGCTGTCGTAGCCATTCTAGGCTCGACGGCACTGCTGTTCTGGGTGAGGCCCAACGTGAGCGAGATGTTGCGCGAGGTGGACTGGACAACCCTCGTGTTCTTTATGAGCCTGTTTATGATGGTAGGGGGTATCCAGGAAACGGGACTGATCCAGCTCATCGCCGAGGCCGTCAAAGGCATGGCCGGGGAGAGCCTGCTGCTGGCCACGTTACTGATCATCTGGGTTTCGGCCGTCGCTTCGGCGGTGGTGGCCAACATCCCCTTCACGGCGGCCATCGTCCCGGTGGCAGTCTTCCTCACGCAGACGCTTCCCGGCGCGGAGAACAACGTCCTCTACTGGGCGCTGGCTCTGGGGGCGGGGCTGGGGGGGAACGCCACTTACATCGGCTCGGCGCCCAACATCGTCGCGGCGGGCATTATGGATCGGGCCGGTTATCGGCTCAAGTTTCAGGACTTTTCTCGCGTTGGCGTACCGATCACCTTTGTGACGATCCTGGTACCGACATTGTGGATTCTCGTCCGCTACTTTTGGCTCAAGTTCTAGTTCAGTAACCACTAGCCAGTAGTCAGTAGACAATCTGACTACCTTGACAATGTCAGGTTAACATAAAGCAGGCTGCACTTGCTCGCCGCTGCTCGTAGCCCCCGTCCCTTCGGGCTGAGCCTCAGGACGAAGCCTCGGGGGCGTCTCAAACGAGATTTGCCCGCAGAACACGCCCTTGGGGACAAGGGTTGAGAGCCTTTGGCCAAATGTGACATTGTCAAGCTACTAACTACTGACATCTGTGTAAGGAGGAGGACATCATGGGCAAAATCCTATGTGCCACGCGAGGCGGGGAGGCCAGCTACCGCGCTCAAGACGCGGCCATTGCCCTGGCCAAGGAGCGGGGCGATACACTGCTCTTTCTCTACGTGGTTGACCTTCACTTCCTCGACAAGACCGCTGGCTCGGGCGTGGTGGACGTGGAGCAAGAGGTGACCAAGATGGGCGAGTTCTTGCTGCTGATGGCCAAAGAGCGGGCTGCCGAGCAGGATGTCGCAGCGGAGACGATCTGCCGCAAGGGAGAAGTGCGGGAGGAGCTGAAGAACGCAGCCCGTGAAGAAGAGGCTTCGTTGGTCGTGCTGGGCCGGCCGGCTGATGTGGAGAGCGTCTTCAAGCTGACAGATCTGGAGGACTTTGCGGCTGAGATCGAGAACGAGACCGGGGTGGAGACCCGTATCATCTAATGCGAGCATGGGCTTTGCACTCAAGCTAGTCAAACCGGTCCACGGGTGTGACGGGTTCTGTCAAACAAAGTGCACTTTCCATGCTGTTGGGTATTTACCTTCAGACCTGGTAGCGGTCGCTATCCTGTGTTCAGTTCATCTTCCTTGACGTATGTGATGCTTGCTTCGTAGAGACAAAAAGCGCCTCGTCATATCAACGGGGCACGTAACTACTCAGCCTGGGCTGTTACACAGAGTTTCACAGAGCATTTCACAGAGG